>QGUU01000577.1 GCA_003242525.1 Pseudomonadota bacterium
CCCGCGCAGGACGAATATCTGCCGCGCATCGCCGTCGCCGAAGAGGACGGCGTGCTAAGTTGCGCCTTTTCCGGCGTCTGGACCACGCGGACCGTCGCCGACATCGACGCGCAGATGCGCAACCTTGAAAAGCGAAATGGATTCAAAATTCTGGCCCTCGATCTTTCGAATATCGAGAAGATGGACACCGCAGGTGCATGGTTGATCGACCGGCTTGCCAAGGTGTACCGGGCGAAGGGGGCGGATATCCGCATGCGGGGCGCTAGCGAGATAGCCTCCATCCTGCTGAACGCCGTGAGCGACGCGGCAAGCCGAGAACAGGACGCGCCTGGCCCACCGCAACCCAACATCGTGCTGCGTTGGCTCGAGGCGATCGGGCGGCAGGTGTACGAGATGCGCGACGATTTCCTCGCTGCCATGAACATATTGGGGGCCACCATCCGCGGCGCGCAGATGAAATTGGGGAGGGGGCATGCCGTAAATCCCGCCGCGATCTTCAACCAGATCGACCGCATGGGCGTTGGGGCCATACCCGTCGTGGTGCTGATGTCGGGCATCGTCGGGGCCATCGTCGCGCAGCAGGGGGCCTATCAACTTCGGTATTTCGGTGCCGACATATTCGTCGTCGATCTCGTCGGCGTCCTGGTCCTGCGGGAACTGGGCGTGCTTTTGACCTCGATCATGATTGCCGGCCGGTCCGGCAGTGCCATTACCGCTGAGATCGGCTCGATGAAGATGCGCGAGGAGGTCGATGCGCTGAAGGTAATCGGCCTGAACCCGATCGGCGTGCTGGTCTTTCCGCGCCTGGTTGCGCTGGTCATCGGCCTGCCGTGCCTCACCATCATCGCAAATTTTGCCGCACTTGGCGGAGGCATGATGGCCGCGTGGCTCTATTCGGATATTCCGCCCGCCGCATTCATCGACCGGTTGCGCTCCGCCATCGACCTGAGCAGCATTTTTTCCGGCCTGATCAAGGCGCCGTTCATGGCCATGATCATCGGTATCATCGCCTCGGTCGAAGGCATGAAGGTCGGCGGCAGCGCCGAATCGCTCGGTCGGCACGTAACCGCCTCTGTGGTGAAGTCCATCTTCGTCGTCATCGTACTCGATGGCCTGTTCGCAATCTTCTACGCTGCAATCGACTTCTGACATGACGCAGGAGGCAGCACTGAACGTACAGCAAGATGAGGCGCAGGACATTGTGCTTTCCGCCCGTGATGTCACGGTTGCGTTCGGGGACAAGGTGATACTGGATGGCCTGTCGTTGAGCATCCGCCGTGGCGAGATTCTCGGTTTCGTCGGAGCTTCGGGCTCGGGCAAGTCGGTACTGCTGCGCACCATACTCGGGCTCAACAAGAAGCAGTCGGGAACGATCAGGCTGTTCGGGGTGGACGTGGACAGGGCTGACGACGCCGAGCGGCTGCGCATAGACATGCGCCTCGGCGTTCTGTTCCAGCATGGCGCGCTGTTTTCGGCGCTGACCGTGCTGGAAAACGTACAGGTACCGATGCGGGAGTATCTGGACCTGCCCAAGCCGCTGATGGACGAGCTTGCGATGCTTAAGGTCGAATTGGTGGGGCTGCCTCCGGATGCGGGGCGCAAGTTTCCGTCGGAGCTGTCCGGCGGCATGATCAAGCGCGCGGCACTGGCACGCGCTCTAGCTCTCGACCCCGACATCGTTTTTCTTGACGAGCCGACTTCGGGCCTCGATCCGATCGGTGCCGCTGACTTCGATGAGCTTGTGGTAAAGCTGCGCGACACCATGGGTCTGACAGTCTACATGGTCACGCACGATCTCGATTCCCTGTTTACGGCCTGCGACCGTATTGCGGTGCTCGGAAGAAAGAAGGTGCTGGTCGAAGGAACCATAGACGACATGCTCAAGAGCGAGGAGCCGTGGGTAAAGGCGTATTTCCGAGGAAAACGCGCCCGTCAGCTTGATCTCGCCGCACGCGCATAGAGACTGGAGGCGAATGGAAACCCGGGCCAACTACGTCATTGTCGGTATCTTTACGCTGGCTGCCATCATGGCCGCTTTCGCCTTCGTCTATTGGACGCCGCCAATTGGCGATCCGGGGGAACCTTGCTCTTTAAAAACTTTCCAAACCCAACG
>QGUU01000578.1 GCA_003242525.1 Pseudomonadota bacterium
ATCTCGGCCATCTCGAAAAGGTGTTCCTGCTTGTCGGGGTGGGCCCCCTTGCGTCGGCCAAGACAGCCAAGTGGATCCGCTCCAATGTGCCGGGAATCCATATTCCCGATTCAGTCATCAAGCGGCTGGAAGGCGCGCAGGATCAGAAGGCCGAAGGCAAGAAGATCTGCATCGACATCATCAATGAGGTCAAGGAAATCCCCGGCGTGTCAGGCATCCACGTGATGGCTTACCGCCAGGAGGAATACGTCGCCGAAATCGTCGACGAGTCCGGCGTATTGAAGGGTCGCCGTCCCTGGAAGCGGGAGGTTCGCCCCGACGACGCCCTGGTGGCGGAGCGGCTCGACCGGCTTCTCCACGACAACATCACAGAAACCCAGGTGGACATGGTCAAGTCCGCACATGAGCCGTGACACCTGCTTGAACGAGACCAGATAACGATATAAAGAACTCTTTATATCCCTAGGAGAACTTCATGACCCGCACCATCGTTGCGTCGGCGACCCGCGAAATCGTCATCGGCTTTGACCAGCCGTTCTGCGTGATTGGCGAGCGCATCAACCCGACCGGCCGCAAGAAGCTCGCCGCCGAAATGATCGCGGGCAATTTCGAGACGGTGAAGAAGGATGCGCTGGAGCAGGCGGCTGCCGGCGCAACCATGCTCGACGTCAATGCCGGTGTGACGGCCGTTGACCCCAACGCCACCGAACCGGACCTGCTCGTTCAGACCTTGCAGATCGTGCAGGAGATCGTTGATCTCCCGCTTTCGATCGACTCCTCGGTGACGGCTGCGATCGAGGCCGGCCTCAAGGTTACGAAGGGACGACCGCTGGTCAATTCCGTCACCGGCGAGGAAGAAAAGCTGGAAGCAATCCTGCCGCTGGTTAAGAAGTACGACGTGCCGGTGGTGGCTATTTCCAATGACGAGACCGGCATTTCGATGGATCCGGACGTGCGCTTCGCGGTGGCGAAGAAAATCGTCGAGCGGGCGCAGGACCACGGCATCAAGCCGCATGACGTGATTGTCGATCCGCTGGTCATGCCGATCGGCGCGCTGGGTGATGCAGGCCGGCAGGTCTTTGCGCTGCTGCGGCGGCTGCGGGAGGAACTGAAGGTCAATACGACCTGCGGCCTGTCCAACATTTCCTTCGGCCTGCCGCACAGGCACGGCATCAACGCGGCCTTCATCCCGATGGTGATCGGCGCGGGAATGACCTCGGCGATCATGAACCCGTGCCGCCCGCAGGAGATGGAGGCCGTGCGCGGCGCCAATGTGCTGACTGGCACGGACAAGGACTGCACCACCTGGATCAGAACCTACAAGGACTACAAGCCGGGCGACCATGCCGCTCCGCAGCCCGCAGCGGTGGCCTCGCCCAGCGGCGATGGCGCAGCCTCGGCGCCCGCCGGCCGCCGCCGTGGCGGCCGCGAAGCCCGGCTGGCTCGGGGGTAATCGGATAATATCGTGTCTCGTTCTGTCCTTTGCTGGCCTGCCGTCCGCCTCCCCTGCCGGGTAGCGCGGCGGCAGCGCATGTGCGCGCCTATCATGGCGGTCTGCGAAGAGCCAGGGCGACTGAAGCTTTCGGCCTCTCACCCGGTGTGCAGGACGGCCGACCCGAAGGAGGGCATCCAGCCATGAACGCTCCCGCCAACCCGACTGATCCGCTTGTTTTGTTCATGCCGTCCGGCAAGCGGGGGCGCTTCCCTGTCGGCACGCCGATCCTCGACGCCGCGCGCCAGCTCGGCGTCTATGTCGAAAGCGTGTGCGGCGGGCGCGCCACCTGCGGCCGCTGCCAGATCGAGGTGCAGGAAGGCAATTTCGCCAAGCACAAGATCGTCTCTTCACTCGACCACATTTCGCCGAAGGGCCCGAAGGAAGATCGCTACGAGCGCGTACGCGGCCTGCCGGAAGGGCGTCGCCTGTCCTGCTCGGCCACCATCCAGGGCGATCTTGTCGTGGACGTGCCGCAGGATACGGTCATCAACGCACAGACCATCCGCAAGGCAGCCACGGATCGGGTAATCGAGCGCAACCCTGCCATTCAGATGTGCTATGTCGAGGTCGATGAGCCTGACATGCACAAGCCTTTAGGCGACCTGGATCGGCTG
>QGUU01000579.1 GCA_003242525.1 Pseudomonadota bacterium
GCCGTGAATGGCGCAAACGACCGGCACCGGCATACGCTCGATCCGGTCGAGCATGGCGTTCACCGGGCGGATGGCCTCGATCACCTTGCTTTCGGTGTCGAGCGCATCGAACTCGCGGATGTCGGCGCCGACGATGAAGTTCTTCGCCTTGCCGGACATGAAGACGAGCCCCTTGATCTCGCCCGTCCGCGCACGGCTCTCCACGTACTCGACAATGGTGCCCAGTTCCTCGAGCGGCCGCCGGCCCAGCGCGTTGGCGCTTTCACCCTCGCGGTCGAATATGGCCCAGGCGATGCCTTCCCGGTCGACGGAAAAGCGCCAGTCTTTCAGTTGCGTCATATCCTGCGCCACGCCTGCCTCCTTGCGGCTTATTCCGCCGCGGCTTTGCCGTTTGCGGCCTGCGAGTTGTGGTCGATGTCAATGTAATGGGGTTTCACTTCGGCGGGATCGAAATGATCCACCGCAATAACCCGATCAGTTAAGGTCTCAGCTTCGCGCAACAGGCGGCCTTCGGATTCGGTCAGCACGCCGTTGCGAACGGCATCGTTAATCCAGTCGATGCCGTGGAAGCGCCGGATTTGACCGGCCCGGATAGCACGCTCCACCTTCTTCTCGGCCTCTTCCGCGGCAACCACTTTCTGGAAAGCCTCCTCGAGCAGCCCAGTCGGGTCGCGCGGATCGTGCGAGACATAAATGTAGGACGTTAGACGATCCCTTATCGGCCCCGGCACGGTCACAAGCTTGACAACCTCCTTGCCCAGATTGTCCGGCGCTGGACGGAACCGCCGGCCGAGCGGGAACACAAGAACGCGCATGAGCACCCGCGCCCACAGCACAGGGAAGTTATCGATGGCGCCGGCGAGAGCTTCCTGGAAGCGATAGAGACCGTTTCTCGCGACAAGGTCGACGATGGGCCGATCCGTCTCCAGACCACCCTCGTCCTCGAAGCGCTTCAAGGCGCAAGCCGTCAGGTAAAGCTCCGAAAGCGCATCGGCGAGACGGCCCGTGATCTTCTGCTTCGTCTTGAGGCCGCCACCCAGCAGGGCAACGCTGAGATCGGCGACAAGGGCGAAGCTGTGGCTCGCCCGCCAGAGTTGCTTGTACCAAATCTCCGTTCCAAACGCTTTCGGCGGCGCCACGCCAAAGAAGCCGCCCGTGATGTTATGGAACAGCGCGCCGAAGGCATTGGCGACGCTGAATGAAATGTGATCGAGGAAAATCGGCTCGAATATCGAAAGACCGCGTTTCGTATCGGTTTCCTGAACCGCCTGGATCTCACGATAGAGATAGGGGTGAGCACGCAGCGCACCCTGTGCGAAGGTGATGAGCGTGCGCGTCAAGATGTTCGCCCCTTCGACCGTAATGGCCACAGGGACCATCTGATAGGCCGACTGCAGATAATTGCTCGGCCCATCGCAGATGCCGCGTCCGCCATGGAGATCGAGCGCATCGTTTACCCCGCGACGCATACGCTCCGTCGACTGATACTTCATCAGTGCGCCGAGCACCGCTGGCTTCTCTCCACGGCTGACCATTGCGGCCGTCACCGCCCGCGCCGCCTCGACGGCATATGCATTCTCGACCAGTCGGGCCAGCGGCTCCTCGATGCCCTCCATTCTTGCGATCGGCAGGCCGAACTGGCGGCGGATGCGGCCATAAGCCGTCGAGAAACGCAGCATTGTCTTGATGCCCGCCGCCGACGAGGATGGCAGCGAGATGGAGCGGCCGGCCGACAGGCATTCCATAAGCATGCGCCACCCCTGGCCGGCCATGGCCTGCCCGCCGATGATCCAGTCAATAGGAATAAAGACGTCCTTGCCCCAGGTCGGGCCGTTGGGGAACGCCGCGCCGCAAGGGAGATGGCGGCGGCCGATGTTCACGCCGGGATGGCTGGTGGGAATGATGGCGAGAGTGATGCCGACGTCCTCGCCCTTGCCCAGCAAATTCTCGGGATCGAACAGACGGAACGCTAGCCCTAGCAGCGTCGCCTTGGGCGCGAGCGTGATGTAGCGCTTCTCCCAGGTGACCCGGATGCCGAGCGTCTCCTGCCCATTGTGGATGCCGCGCGTTACGTACCCAACAACCCGATAGCCCCGGGAACCGGA
>QGUU01000098.1 GCA_003242525.1 Pseudomonadota bacterium
CCCGTGTCCCGCTTGAAGGGCCCCGTGGCCCGGGCCCAGACCTTCGCGCCATCGGCGTCCAGCGCATCAACTCGCACAGTATAGGTGCCCACCGGCAGGTCTCGAGCGGCTTCAACGAGGAAATGCCCGTCGGGCGACGCCTGTGCATCGCCGAGAAGAATCTCATTGGCGTAGGCACGCACCTTGCGACCGGGGTCGGCTACACCGGCCACGAAGATCTTGCTGCCTTCGATTTCCACTGCCTCCACCGCCACTTTCGGCGCGGCGGGCGCGTCAGAGACAGGGGGCTCTTGCCTAGCGGGCTGCGCCTCGGCGGCGGCAGGAGGCGCCTCTGGCGCAGCAGTCGTTTCCACCGGGGCCGCCGGTACTGCAGGGGCCTGCGGCGCCGCAGCTTCAGCCGGTGCGGCCTGGGTTGAGCCCGCAGCAGCCGGAGTTTCCTGCTCGACCGGCTCGGGCGCCGTGAGAATTTCCGTGGCTTTTCCGGGTTCCTCGACCATCGCAAGAACCTGGCCGCCGGGCTTTTCCGGCACGGAAACGACAGCGCTCTGTTGCGACGCAACAACGGCACTGTCAGGCGCGGTCGCGCGCAGCCTGAGCTGGTAGTCGCCCGGCTTGAGCGGATCGTCGAGCACGAAGACGAATGCGCCGTCCGGCCCGGCCATGATCGAGCCAAGCACCAACTCGCCGCTCAGGAGATCCACCTTCGCACCCGGGGCCGCGTTACCAGCAACAACAAGCGACCCGTTGCCATCGACCCGGACAACGTCGAAAGTGGGAACGACAGGCTGATCGGCAGACGAGCTGGAAGGCTTTGCCGCCTGTTCGGTCGGGTTAGAAACGCCGACCTCTGACTCGTCCGCTGCTGATGCGTGCGTTTCAGCTTCCGGCGTCGCGGGCTTCATCGCGCCTGCTGCAGAATCGGCGGGAGCCGTTTCACCCACAGCGGCCTGCGGGGCAGTGTCCTGTTCAGCGGGTGCGGATGGCGCGGCCTCGTCTTGCTGCGCGGCCTTTTCCTGGCCGGCGTCCGGAGATGCCTCGCCCGCCTGGCTACCGGAGTCGCCGGGAGCCGTCGCTACGGCTGCTGGCGGCTGGCTGGTGAAGTACGGATCCAGCGCGCCAGAGACATAGGCCACGGCACCTGCGGCCAAGATCCCGCCGCCGATAAAGAGCAGCGCCTTTAGTGGTGTTAAAGCCATGTTTCTCCAGCCCCTGAACCGCCTTCGCTGGGTCTAGCCGGTTTTTTGGTATGCGACAAGAAAAAGACCCCTCAAGGCTTGACCGAGATGGCATACCCAATCACCTATCTAAAGATGAACAAGATTCGATCCATCTGCGTTTATTGCGGCTCATCTCCCGGTCACGACCCGAGCTATCTGCAAGCCGGACACCAACTCGGCCGTTCGCTGGCGCAGTCCGGGCTTCGGCTGGTCTATGGCGGCGGCACCAGAGGCATCATGGGCGCCGTATCACAGGGCGCCCTGAAGGCCGGCGGCAGGGTCCTGGGCATCATCCCGCGCTTCCTTCTGAACAAGGAAGCAACCGAAGCCGCACTCGACCAGCTCGACGAACTCGTGGTCACCGACAACATGCATCAGCGCAAGCACAAGATGTTCGAGGAATCCGACGCCTTTGTGGCGCTGCCGGGCGGCATCGGGACGGTCGAGGAAATCATCGAAATCATGACGTGGGCGCAGCTCGGCCACCACCGCAAGCCGGTCGTTTTCGTCAACGTGAACGGCTTCTGGGACCCCATGCTGGCCATGCTTGACCATATGGCGTCAGCGGGCTTCATCCACACGGCACATCAGGTCAGGCCGCTTGTGGTGGATAGCGCCAGCGGCGTGGTGCCTGCCATTCTTGCCGCCGTCAGCGCCGATCAGGCACCGACCCAGGGCGAAAGCACCGTGATAGAGAAGATGTAAGGCCCGCCTTGTGTCATACGGCTGGAGCCTTTCGGCCAGCGAACATCGACCAGGAATAGAGCGCCAGCGCCGCCCAGATCAGACCAAACGCGGCCGCGTCCACCGGTCCGAACGGCTCATGGAAGATGAATACCGCTATCAGGAACACGATAGTCGGGGCAATATATTGCATGATGCCGATGGTCGAGAGCCTAAGCAGCTTGGCGCCAAACGCAAACAGAAGCAGCGGCACCGCCGTGATCGGCCCGCACCCAAGCAGCAGCGCAGTATCGCGCCAATCGCCGGCAAGGAAATGGTTTTCGCCAGCGAGAACCAGGTAACCGACATAGACCAGGCAAGGAATCGATAGCAGGAGAACTTCCAGCAGAAAGCCCTGGCTCGGGCCGACCGGCAGCGTTTTTCGGAAGAAGCCGTATGCGGCAAAGGAAAAGGCGAGCGCCAGGGAAACCCATGGCAGCTTGCCGCCTTCTACCGTGAGCACGACCACCGCCAGTGCTGCCAAGGCCACTGCAACCATCTGCAGCTTGCTGAGCCGCTCGCCCAACACCAACGCCCCTATTGTCACGCTGACCAGCGGATTGATGTAGTAGCCGAGAGCGGTTTCCACCGTGCGGTCAACCGCAATGGCCCAGACATAGATGCTCCAGTTAACGGTAATCAGCGCCGCCGTCAGCGCCGCCATGGACAGCATGCGCCCGGAACGTAGCGCCGCCCGGAAATCTGCCGTGCGATTGACCATGACAAGCACGACGGCCGCGATGGGGACGGACCAGATGATTCGATGAGCAACGACCTCGGCGAGCGGCAGATGCGCCACGGCCTTCATGTAAAAAGGCAGCAGGCCCCACAGAAAATAAGCGGACAGCGCCAGGAAGAAACCACGGCGGGAGTCGGCGGGAGTCGTTTCCTGCAGCGTCAGATCGGTCATGCCGCGACCCTATGGCCCAGGCGGCAACAGGAAGCCACCGCAAAATTTTGATGGCACAATCCAGTGGCCGCCATGGATCAAGCCGGTCGCCTACTCGGCCGCGACGAGCCCTGCCATGTCGCGGTTCTTCATCAGCTTGAAGAGGATGGAGTCCATCAGCGCCTGGAAGGACGCATCGATGATGTTGTCCGAGACGCCGACAGTCCACCAACGTGCGCCGGTGGCATCATGCGATTCGATCAGCACGCGCGTCGTCGCCTCCGTGCCGCCGTTGAGGATACGCACCTTGTAGTCTGCAAGCTCAAGATCGGCAATTTCAGACTGGTATCTGCCGAGGTCCTTTCGCAGCGCAATGTCGAGCGCGTTGACGGGGCCATGGCCTTCAGCCACCGACATCCTCTCCTCGCCGTCAACGATCACCTTCACGATCGCCTCGGAAACCGTCTTGAGATTGCCGTTGGCGTCATAGCGGCGCTCGACCATGCAGCGGAAGGATGTGACGTGGAAGAATTCAGGCAGGCCGGCAAGCATCCGGCGCGCCAGAAGCTCGAACGAGGCATCCGCCCCCTCATAGGCATAACCCTGGGCCTCGCGTTCCTTGACCACGGAAATCAACGCATCCAGGCGGCTGTCATCCTTGGGAACGTCAATGCCGCGCCGCTTCAGTTCGGCGAGGAAATTCGCCTTGCCGCCCTGGTCCGACACCATGACCCGGCGGCGGTTGCCCACAGTTTCCGGCGGCACGTGCTCGTAGGTGGCCGGCTCCTTGGCCAGCGCGGAGGCATGGATGCCCGCCTTGGTGGCGAAGGCGGAAGAGCCGACATAAGGCGCCTGCGCCTCCGGTGCGCGGTTGAGCAATTCGTCGAAGCTGCGTGAAAGGCGTGAGATGTCGGCCAGTTGCTCGGCCGAAATGCCGGTCACGAAGCGTTCGGCATAGGCCGGCTTCAGCATGAGCGTGGGAATGATGGTGACGAGATTGGCATTACCGCAGCGTTCGCCGATGCCATTCAGCGTACCCTGGACCTGGCGCACGCCTGCCTCCACCGCGGCCAGCGAATTGGCCACGGCCTGCCCGGTGTCGTCATGGGCGTGAATGCCGAGATTGCCCCCCGGAATGCCGGAGGCGATTACCCTCTCCACGATTGCCCTGACTTCAGAAGGCTGGGTGCCGCCATTGGTGTCGCACAGCACAATCCAGCGTGCGCCGGCATCATGCGCCGCCTTGGCGCAGGCCAGCGCATAATCGGGATTGGCCTTGAAGCCATCGAAGAAATGCTCGCAGTCTACCATCGCTTCCTTGCCGGCAGCGCGGGCCGCCTCCACAGAAGCGCGGATGCAATCGATGTTTTCCTCGTTCGTGCAGCCGAGCGCCACCCGCACGTGGTAGTCCCAGCTCTTGGCGACGAAGCAGATGGCATCGCAACACGATTGCAACAGGGCGGCCAGGCCCGGATCGTTGGAAGCCGAGACGCCGACGCGCTTGGTCATGCCGAAGGCGACGAATTTCGAGGCGGCAGTGCGCTTCTCGGCAAAGAAGGCCGTGTCCGTAGGGTTGGCGCCCGGATAACCGCCCTCGACATAATCGACGCCGAAGGCGTCCAGCATTCTCGCGATGGCGATCTTGTCTTCCACGGAAAAGTCAACGCCCGGCGTCTGCTGGCCGTCACGCAGCGTCGTGTCAAAGAGGTAAAGCCGTTCTTTGCTCATGGTCATCGCCGTTTCGCAGCGCGCGGAACGAAAATCATTCCTTCTTCCCCGCGAACTTGTCCGTGGCATAGATCAACCGGTCGAGGATACCCGGCTCGGAATAGGCATGACCGGCGCCCTCGATCAGATAGAACTCAGCCTTGGGCCAGGCCTTATGCAGCTGCCAGGCATATCTGGCCGGACAAGGCATGTCGTAACGGCCATGAACGATGAGGCCGGGAATATCCTTCAGCCTGTGCGCGTCGCGCAGGAGCTGGCCTTCCTCAAGCCAGCCACCATGGACGAAGTAGTGATTTTCTATGCGGGCGAAGGCCAGGGCGAATTCGGCTTCCGAAAAGACATCACTGGTTTCCGGTTCCGGCAGCAGGGTGATGGTCTGGCCTTCCCATGTCGACCAGGCGACCGCAGCCTCGATCTGCTTCTGGCGATCATCGCTGACAAGGAGCTTCCGATAGGCGGCAATCATGTCGCCGCGCTCCGCCTCTGGAATCGGTGCCTGGAAGCGCTCCCACTTGTCGGGGAACATCTCCGACACCCCGAACTGATAGTACCACTCAAGCTCGGCGCGAGAGAGCGTATAGATGCCACGCACGACAAGCTCGCTGACCCTGTCCGGGTGGGTCTCGGCATAGGCCAACGCCAGGGTCGAACCCCAGGAGCCGCCGAATACCAGCCATTTCTGGAAGCCACACATTTCGCGCAGCCGCTCAATATCGGCAACCAGATGCCAGGTCGTATTTGCCTCCAGCGAGGCATAGGGGAGCGAGCGGCCGCAGCCACGCTGGTCGAAAAGGATCAGGTCGTAGCACTCTGGATCGAACAGGCGCCGGTGCTTTGGCGAAATGCCGCCACCCGGCCCGCCGTGCAGGAAGACAGCCGGCTTGCCGCCACGGGTGCCGACACGCTCCCAATATATGGAATGCCCGTCGCCAACATCGAGCATGCCAGTCTCGAACGGATCGATCTCGGGATATAGCGTGCGCATTCTGCTCATGAGCGGTCTTCCGGAGGCCAGGTTTCTGTATCGTGGTCGGGATGCTGGTAGGAGACGAGATCGGCCAGGTAGGGGGCCGAACCGAGGTCAGCCATGGTCTCTTCCCGAGGAAGGGACGGCAAGGCATCCACATAGGGAAGCTTCGCCTCCGTACCCCACTGGATGACCGGCGCGATCTCCTCGGGATTGTCGAAGGACCCTATCGTGAGCGCAACGCCGTCTGGGGCCGTAAAGGTAAGCGGCGTGCCGCACTTCGCGCAGAAGCCCCGTTTCACATGATTGGAGGAGCGAAAATGGCTTGGCTGGCCGCGCGTCCATTCCAGCCGCGCGGCGCGTACTGAAACGAGTGGCAGGTAGAAATTGCCTGATGCCTTCTGGCACATGCGGCAATGGCAGACCGAAGCCTCGCCCAGGGCGCCTTCGACACGAAAGCGCACGGCGCCGCACTGGCACCCCCCCGAATAGACCGGTCTGTTGTCGAGGCTCATGGCCTGCCTTTCCGCCGCCCGCTGCCACCCCGATTCAAGACATGCTCCGAAGCGACTGATTTGAGAGTCATTTCCATTACTCCGGCTGGTGACAGACGGCCTCGATATTGTTCCCGTCCGGATCGAAGACGAATGCGCCGTAGTAGTTTGGATGATAGTGGGCGCGGATTCCCGGCTTGCCGTTGTCGCGGCCGCCCGCGGCCATCGCAGCGGCATAAAAGGCATCGACCTCGGAGCGCTTGTCCGCAGTGAAGGCATAATGCCTGCCGGGTCCGGGCTCGCCGGACTCATGCAGCCAGAATTGCGGCCGGTCGTAACCATAGCCGCCGACCCTGATCCCGCCGGTATATTCCAGCGGCACCATCATGATGAGGGACGCACCAAGAGGCGCCAGCGCGGCGTCGTAAAACTTCTTCGAAGCATCAAAATCCTTAACTGCAATGCCGGTATGATCGATCATCGCTTTACCTCCCAGGTCGTGATGCGTTCCCCGGTCACGGGATCCTTGCCATCCTTGAGCTGGACGCCCTGTTGAAGAAGATCGTCGCGAATACGATCAGCCTCGGCCCAGTTCTTCTCGCGGATGAAGGCGAGACGCTGGGCTATCCGGCTTTCGACATGATCCCGATCCACACCGGCAGTCCGGTCGAAAATCAGAATATCGTCCGCCTCGATGAAGAACGAATCCAGCAAGCCAAGGGCCGCCAGCCCCTCCCCAAGGGTGCGCGTCATGCCCTTCCTTGCCGCGGCACGCAGCCGAGTTATCGCTTCCCATGTATTGAGGTCGTCGTTGAGGGCCTCGAGGATGGGGGCGCCCTCCCCGCTGTCGATGCTCGCGTCGAACCCGTCATTTCGCAGCAATTCATACCACCGGTAAAGCTCGTCGCTCGCTTCGAGGAGCCTCTGTCGGGTCCAGTCCATCGGCTCGCGATAATGCGTCTGAAGCATGGAAAAACGTGCGCTCAGACCGTTCCACCGGGTACGAATCTCGGCGTGCCGGCCGTCATGCCCAAGGCCGGTCAAGGCCGGCAATTCCTCGCTCAACACGTCCCTGATGGTGATGAAGTTGCCTTCGCTCTTGGCCATCTTCCGGCCTTCCACCTGCACAAATCCATTGTGCAGCCAGTAGTTGGCCATCATATCGGTGCCGTGGGCGCAGCGCGACTGGGCAATCTCGTTTTCATGGTGGGGGAAGATCAGATCCAGCCCGCCACCGTGAATGTCGAACACTTCGCCCAGGAAGGCGGCAGACATGGCCGAGCACTCGATGTGCCAGCCGGGCCGTCCCCTGCCCCACGGGCTTTCCCAGCCTGGCTCTTCGGGCGAGGAAAGCTTCCACAGCACGAAGTCGCCCGGGCTCTTCTTGTGCGCCTCCACCGCCACGCGGGCGCCTGCCTGTTGCTCGCTCAACGGGCGTCTCGACAGCCGACCGTAGTCCGGCATGGAAGCGGTGTCGAAGAGGACCTCGCCGCCAGCTACATATGCGTGGCCGCGCTCGATCAACAGCTGGATCAGCGAGATCATGTCCGTCCTGCCGTCGGCGCGCGGCGCGACAAACTCCGTGGCACGCGGCTGGACAGTCGGCGGAAGGCAGCCCAATGCAGCAACATCCTTCTGATATTGCTCGTTGGTCTTTTCGGTGACGCGCCGGATCGCCTCGTTCAGCGTCAGCCGGCCCGCCTCGATCTCCGGGCCGAAATCGCGTAGTGCGCGGGCATTGATCTTGTCGTCCACGTCGGTGATGTTGCGCACATAGGTAACGTGATCCTCGCCA
>QGUU01000580.1 GCA_003242525.1 Pseudomonadota bacterium
TTCTTTTTCCATTTTCGGCAAGGAAACCAACGAACTCCGCAATTAAGCCAGCAACAGATTCATCCATATATTGAGTGTCCGTAAGCCAGCCGGGCTTCAGCCCATAGTTGCCGCTTCACAACGACTCTAATCATGCCTGACACAACTTGTTCGTGCTGCCCCCAGCAAATCTGTAAATCCGGGCTTTCCGGTAAAATCTCGTCTGGACCAATCCTTCGCAGTTGTTATTCATCTCTAATTTAGTATAGTTGTGGATATCCGGTACCCTCCGGATGAAGAGTCTGGTCGCGCGTTGCCAATTTCTAGCGCGACCAGACTTTTTTATGATGAATACCGGCGAAAGAACCTGCCGTGGCACCGGTGCTCTATCTGCGGCTATAAGCGAGCGTCGCGATCAGGCCGAGCACGACCAACCCCACGGCTACGGCAGCGGCAGGATGATCGCGCGCGGTGGCTTCCACTCCGCGCGCCCGCTTGCGAAAGGCAGGCAGGCTATTGCCCAGCCACTCGGCGATGTCGGAATAGTAATCCCTCGCCATGTCGCGGCTTTCCTCGTAATAGGTGCCGCCTCGCCTCGCCATAGCCTTCTTAAGTGCCGCCAGTTCCTGGGAGAGCGTTGCGACCTGCCGCTCAATATCCATATCCGTCAAACCGCGAAAAGCCATGTCCGGTTCCCTTGTCTTGCTGCGAGAGGAAACGGGCGGCCGCGCGTAAGGTTCCTGTACCAGTTGGACGAGGAACTGGGCTAGCGGTGCTTCAGCGCACCTGGTCGAGGAGGCGCTTGCATTCCAGAAGGTCGAACAGGGCTTCCTGCAGCAAGGCGCGGTTGTCGCGCGAGAGCCTGCCATTGTCGGCCGCGACAGGCCCCTCATCGTCGGCCTTGCCGAGGCCGAAGAACCGCCGGCTTGGTTTCGCCTTGGGCTGACCAACCAGCATCTCATCGTCGTCCGTCTTCGGCTGTGCACCCTGCGTCAGCGGCACGGTGTCGGCCTTCTTTCGCTGGGCGATCGCCTCGACTGCGGCAAGATCCCCGTTGCCGATGGCAACCAGAAACTGGTTGCCGTTTTCGCGCAGGAGTTTCTGAACGCCCTTGATCGTGTAGCCCTGATCGTAGAGCATATGCCGAATGCCCTTGATGAGATCCACGTCCTGCGGGCGATAGTAACGCCGGCCGCCGCCACGCTTCATAGGCTTGATCTGGCTGAAGCGGGTTTCCCAGAAGCGCAGCACATGCTGCGGCAGGTCAAGTTCCTCAGCAACTTCACTGATGGTACGGAATGCGTCGGGGCTCTTCTCCATGGCGAATCCTCGCGCTGGATGGCGATCCGGAGGTCGAAGTCGAATCGAGCCTTATTTCAGCGATTTATGCTCCAACATTCAAGCCGGACGTCAAAGATCGGAACTATTGTCAACCGGCTTTGTGGCTCTGCTCGGCCTTGTCGCTGTTGTTCCTCGCCTGATGGGCGCGCAAGATGCGGTTCTTCAGCACGTTTGATGCCTTGAACGTCATGACCCGGCGCGGAAGAATCGGTACCTCTTCCCCCGTCTTCGGGTTGCGGCCAATCCGCTCGTTCTTCGAGCGCACATGGAACGTCGCGAAGGAAGAGAGCTTTACAGTTTCGCCGCGAACAATCGCCTCGCAGATCTCGTTGAGCACTGCCTCGACCAGTTCCGCGGATTCGGTTCGAGAAAGCCCGACCTTGCGGTACACGGCCTCGGCAAGGTCAGCACGTGTAAGTGTCTTTCCCCCCATGAGACCGTCCCGTTAGCAAAAGTTCAATCGATACAACCAACCGTGGCGGAGCGTATGGAATTGATCCCGTCAGGTCAAGGGATCGGGCAACCCAAGCCGCCCCTACCAGCGAATCAGAACCGCGCCCCAGGTAAAGCCGCCGCCCATAGCCTCGAGAAGCACCAGGTCGCCACGCTTGATACGGCCGTCGCGGACCGCGATCGACAGCGCCAATGGCACCGATGCGGCTGAAGTATTACCATGCAAATCGACGGTCACCACCACTTTGCGTTCGGCTATCCCTAGCTTCTTGGCAGAAGCGTCAATGATTCGCTTGTTTGCCTGATGCGGCACGAACCAG
>QGUU01000581.1 GCA_003242525.1 Pseudomonadota bacterium
CGAATATGGCGGCATCCGCAGGCAGCAGTTCTTCCACCGCCTGCTGCATCTGCCTCGCAGTTTCGACATGAACGGTGTTTACGCCGGGCGGGTCGGGAATGGTGACGGGCCCGGAAATCAGGCTGACCTCCGCCCCTAGTCTTGCCAGCGCCGCGGCTATGGCGTGCCCCTGCTTGCCGGAGGACCGATTGGCGATGTAGCGGACGGGGTCGATCGGTTCATGCGTCGGGCCCGATGTCACGATGATGCGCTTGCCGGCGAGAGGCCTGGACGTTCCGTTCAGCAAAGCTTCCGCCGCGGCAACGATCTCCAGCGGTTCGGCCATGCGGCCTTCACCCGCCTCCCCGCTCTCGGCCATTTCACCCCTGCCTGGCCCGACGAAATTTATGCCGTCCTCTTGCAGAACGGCGCGGTTGCGCCGTGTCGCCGGATGCTCCCACATTCTGGGGTTCATTGCCGGGGCCATCAGCACCGGCACGTCCGTCGCAAGCAACACGGCAGAGGCCAGGTCGTTGGCAAGCCCGTGAGCGAGCTTGGCCATCAGATCGGCGGTTGCCGGCGCGACGACGACCAGATCCGCCTCGCGCGCGAGCCTGATGTGGCCTACATCCTGCTCATCCCGTCTGTCGAACAAGTCCGTGAAAACATGGTCGGCCGCAAGCGCGCCGACCGATAGCGGCGTGATGAATTGCTGTGCCGCTGCCGTCATGACTGGTCGGACGGATGCACCGCGCTCGCGCAGGCGGCGGATGAGATCCAGCGCCTTGTAGGCGGCAATGCCCCCGCCGATGATGAGCAGGACTCGCTTGGCTGAAAGAGTCATGTCGAAGCTCCCGCCCCCGGGTTCTTGGGTTTCGACGTTCGACATCCGCTCCGTTGCCTCCAGCCGCCGCAAGGACCGTGAAAGCGCGGTCCGCCGCGATCCGAACCGTTCCATTCCGCCTTGCTGCACAGCAGCAAACTAGGGCAAGGCACGCGGTGCGGTCAAATCATGCCAGCGACCAGGCGATCCATATCATGGCAAGCGCTATCACCCACAGCGCCCAGCGCCCGGAGCGACCGTGGCGTGCCTCGGCCCGGCCGATCGCCTCGGCAGTGGCGGCATCGAAACGCAGCCCGTATTCGGCCATGAATTCGAGTTCCCGCGACAGCCGCTCAGTACGCGCCACAAGTTCCGGTCCGTGCCTGACCAGCGAAGCGAACGCCTTCAGCCCCTCGCGCGTATCGGCAAGCATGCCGCGCGGACCCAGATTGTCACGGATCCAGCCACCCACTACCGGCTCTGCGGTTTTCCACATGTTGAAGGCGGGATCGAGCGTGCGCGCCACGCCCTCCACCACGACCATTGTCTTCTGCAGCAAGATAAGTTCCGACCGGGTCTGCATGTCGAAAAGCTCGGTTACCTCGAATAGCAAGGTAAGCAGCCGCGCCATGGAGATCGTCTCCGCGGGCTGGCCGTGGATCGGCTCGCCAATGGCGCGGATAGCCTGCGCAAAGGCCGCGACATCGTGCTTTGCCGGCACGTAGCCAGCTTCGAAATGCACTTCCGCAACGCGCACATAGTCGCGCGTGATGAAACCGTAGAGAATTTCGGCAAGAAACCGGCGCTCGTTCTTGCCCAGCCGCCCGACAATGCCAAGATCGACAGCGACGATAGTCCCGTCCGCTTCCACGAACAGGTTGCCGGGGTGCATGTCGGCGTGGAAGAAGCCGTCACGAAGCGTGTGGCGCAGAAAGGACTGGATGAGGTTGGCCGCGATGGCCTTCAGATCGTGCCCGGCGGCCATGAGCCCGGCAATATCGTTCATCTTTATGCCGTCGACCCACTCCATCGTGAGCACGTCGCGGCCGGTACGCTCCCAATCCACTGCCGGCACGCGAAAACCCGGATCCTCGCGCGTGTTTTCGCCCAGTTCCGAGAGCGCCGCCCCTTCCAGGCGAAGGTCCATCTCGATCCTGGTGGTCTGTGCCAGAGTCTCTGTTACCTCGACGGGCTTCAACCGGCGCGTCGAAGGGAAATATCTCTCCTGTATCCGGGCAGCGAGGAAAAACCCTTCGAGATCGTGCTGGAACTGACGGCGCACGCCTGGC
>QGUU01000582.1 GCA_003242525.1 Pseudomonadota bacterium
GAAGAAGCTCGAAGACGTGATCTCGGTGTCGGTCGTTCATTCTTACATGGGCGAGAACGGCTGGACGTTCCAGCACGAGGAAGGTGCTACCGGGGATACGCTTTATGGGCTGGATTTTCTGCATCAGCTCTACACCAAGGCTGACCCGACCTATTCAGGGCGCGTCACCGTGCCTGTCCTGTGGGACAAGCAGGAGCAGACCATCGTCAACAACGAGTCGTCGGAGATAATCCGCATGCTGAATTCGGCCTTCGATGCATGGGGCGACGACAAGGTCGATTTCTATCCCGAGCAACTGCGTAGCGAGATCGACGAGCTCAATGCGCAGATTTATCCGGCCATCAACAATGGCGTGTATCGTGCGGGTTTTGCCACGACTCAGGAAGCCTATCAGGAGGCAGTCGAGGAACTGTTTGCCGCCCTCAATAAGATCGAGGATCGGCTCTCACGCCAGCGCTATCTGGTTGGCGACCGCATAACCGAAGCAGACTGGCGGCTGTTCACGACACTGGTGCGCTTTGACCCGGTCTATGTCGGCCATTTCAAATGCAATCTGCGCCGGATTGCGGACTATCCGAACCTTTCGAACTATGTCCGCGACCTCTACCAGGTTCCCGGAGTGGCCGAGACGGTCAATCTCCAGCACATCAAGGCGCACTACTATGCCAGCCACAAGACCATCAATCCAACGGGCATTGTGCCCGTCGGGCCTGAAATCGACTATGCCGCGCCGCACGACCGGGACCGTTTCGGCGGTTGATCTCACCAGTGCGGGGATACTGATGCCTGCTCGAACACTTCCCGTATGCGTCTGAGCGTTGCAGGCGTGACTCCCTGCGGCAGGTTGTCGAGCCTGAAGAAGCCCGCCTCGGCAATCTCGCGGTCTGGCTTCTTCGGCGCCGTCTGGCGGAACTCGTCAATCACATAGAGGCCCACATGGTCGCGCCGGCTCGCGCGGCTGTTGTGGTGGATGGAAACCAGCCGCGGGGTCCCGGTGATCAGGATGTTGCCTTCCTCCATCACCTCGCGCGCCAGCGCCTGCTCCATCGTCTCTCCCGTTTCCACGCCTCCTCCGGGAAGCTGCCAGCCCGGAACATAGGTGTGGCGAATGAGGAAGATGCTGTTCCCGTTCTTGTCATGCACAAGGCCACGCACTCCGAGCGTCATGGGGCGCCGCATCAGGAAATAAAGATGAAACAGGCGGGCCCGCAGACCGTGCCATCCCGTTTGCCGGAACGCCTTCTCCGGATCGTCGCCGCTCATGGCCGAATCCATGTGTGGAAAGCAGCGTCCGCGTCTCGTAAAGAGAAACAATGCTCAGGCTCGCGCATCTTTCCGATGTCCATCTCGGCCCCTTGCCCGATGTATCCTATCGCGATCTCGCCTCCAAGCGCGTCGTGGGTTACGTGAACTGGCAGCGCAACCGCCGCCGGCACATGCACGACAGTGTGCTGGAGACGCTGATCGCGGATATGAAGGCCAGCGCGCCGGACCATATCGCCGTTACCGGAGACCTGGTGAACCTGGCCCTCGACAGCGAGATAGAAATGGCTCGTCTGTGGCTCGAGACGCTCGGATCGCCACAGGAGGTGTCCGTCGTGCCCGGCAATCACGATGCTTATGTGCCCGGCTCCTTCGACAAGGTCTGCCGTGCGTGGGCGGCGTGGATGCGTGGCGACGGCTGTGATCGTCATGTCGACCGGAAGACCTTTCCCTACCTTCGCGTAGTCGGGAATGTCGCTTTGATCGGCGTCTCCACGGCGCGGGCGACCGCACCGTTCATGGCCAATGGCTTTTTCGAGGAGGGGCAAGCGGGCCGGCTCGCCAAAACACTGGAAGAAACAGGCGCGCGGGGCCTGTTCCGGGTTATCCTCATCCATCATCCGCCAGTGCGGGGAGCGGTGCCGCAGCACAAGCGGCTGTTCGGCATTTCCCGCTTCCAGCGCACCGCCCGCCGTCACGGCGCGGAATTGGTCCTGCACGGCCATTCGCACGATCCATCGCTTTACTGGATCGATTGCGCCGACGGCCGCATTCCGGTCGTGGGTGTGGCTGCCGCGGGGCAGGGACCGGGCGGCAAGCATGCGGC
>QGUU01000099.1 GCA_003242525.1 Pseudomonadota bacterium
CACCAGCATGCCGGCATGGCCGGAGACGCCTCCACGCGGAAATCCGGGCAGGTCCACATAGGGGATGCGAATGGCGTCCTCCACGTCGTCGACAAGATTGCCGAGGCCGGACCCAAGCACTATGGCCGTATCCGGCTTAAGCCCGCCCAGCTTCTCGACCAGAATGTCGACGGCCTGTTTCATGCCCATTTGTCGCCGCGGAAACCGCGAGGCAGCAGTTCACCCATGGTAACGGTTTCCGCCACGCCCGTCTCGTCGCAGAGATAAAGCTTCGTGTCTGGCGAGCAGAACTCCGCCAGTCGCTGGCGGCAACCGCCGCAGGG
Organism: Pseudomonadota bacterium; assembly: GCA_003242525.1. Taxonomy (GTDB): domain Bacteria; phylum Pseudomonadota; class Alphaproteobacteria; order Rhizobiales; family Rhizobiaceae; genus Mesorhizobium. Next base: position 324 of record QGUU01000099.1, read on the forward strand.
CGTGCATTTGGCCATGCGCTCGGCAATGACGGCAATTTCCGTGATCTTGCCACCGCCGCCCATGATGTAATGTCCGAGAGCGGTGGTTTCGGCGCACCAGCCCTCCGGAAAGGATGCGACTTCGATATTGGCCCCCGCAAACACGCGGCCGTCCTCCGTACGCAGCGCCGCACCGACAGGGAACCTGGAATAGGGCGCGTATGCCTTGGCCATGGCTGCTTTCGCAGCCAGGAATAGATCATGCGACATGGCTTATCCGAGCAAACGACATTGGGAACAGGGATAGACCCTCTTGCCATGACATGCGAGGCCCTCCCGTCCCCCCGGCGCTATCTTTCCTTCACATAGGGCACTCCGCCGGCTTTCGGCGGTATGGCCTTGCCGATGAAACCGGCAAGCAGCACAACGGTCAACACATAGGGTAGCGCCTGCATGAATTGGGCGGGAACACGGCCAATGAATGGGAGCGGCGACCCCTGCAGGCGGATGGAAAGGGCATCGAGGAAGCCGAACAGCAGGCAGGCGAACATGGCGTTCACCGGCTTCCACTTGGCGAAGATCAGCGCAGCCAGCGCGATGAAGCCCTTGCCGGCCGTCATGTCCTTCACGAATCCTGCATTCTGGACCATCGCCAGATAGGCGCCGGCAATGCCGGTCAGAACGCCGGTGCAGATGACAGCCCGATAGCGCAGCCATTCGACCGATATGCCGGCCGTGTCGACCGCAGCGGGGTTTTCGCCCACCGCCCGCAATCTCAGGCCAAACCGGGTGCGGAAAAGCACCCACCAGGTGAACGGTACTGCGAGGAAGGCGACATAGACCAGCAGCGAATGGCCGGAGATGAGTTCGGCATAGATCGGCCCGAGAACGGGTACTTCGCGCAAGGCGGTCGCGCCGGGAAATGTGATGGCCTCGAAGCGTTCCGACGGCGCCAGGGCCGGCGTGCGACCGCCCTGCTGGAACCACGCCTGGCCGAGAATGATGGTGGAGCCCGCCGCGATGAAATTGATGGCGACACCCGACACTATCTGGTTGCCGCGGTGAGTAATGGAGGCGAAGCCATGCACCAGCGCCAGTCCGACGGAAATCAATATGCCCATGCCAAGGCCCAGCCAGGCTGAGTGGAAAACCGAGGCCGCTGCGGCGGAGGCAAACGCGCCGGCCAGCATCTTGCCTTCCAGGCCTATGTCGAAAATGCCGGAGCGCTCCGAATAAAGACCCGCCAGGCAGGCGAGCAGCAGTGGAACGGAGAGGCGAATGGTGGAGTCCAGCGTCTGGATGACAATGTTGAAGACATCCATCTCAGGCCCCCTTCCCCTCGGTCATGCCGACCGACCTTGGGCTGAATGAGGCAAACAGTGTCTGAATGGCCGGCCGGAACATGTGCTCCAGCGCACCTGCAAAGAGGATCACAAGACCCTGGATGATGACGATCATGTCGCGGCTGATATTGGGCATTTCGAAGGAAAGCTCGGCGCCGCCCTGGTAGAGCATGCCGAACAGCAGGGCGGCGAGTATGATCCCCACAGGGTGCGACCGCCCCATGAGCGCCACGGCTATGCCGACAAAGCCGGCGCCGGAAACGAAGTCCAGTGCCACATTGTGCTGGTCGCCCATGGTCGGGTTCAGGGCCATCATGCCGGCCAGGGCGCCGGAGATCATCATGGCCACGATGATGATGCGCGTTTCCGAAATTCCGGCATAGCGCGCCGCCTTGGGTGAGAAGCCATAGGTGCGCATTTCATAACCGAGCCTGGTGCGCCAGATCAGCAGCCACACAAGCCACGCCATCGCCAGCGCCAGGATGAAGGAGATATTGAAGGGGGCGGAACGGATTCGGCCCAAGCCGAACATTTCGATCAGCCAGTTGAGCCGGGGCAACTGCGCGCCCTCCAGAAACAGCCTCGTCTGCGGCGCCATTGAGCCCGGCGGCTTGATCACGTCCACAAGCATGTAGACCATCACGGAGGCGGCGATGAAGTTGAACATTATGGTGGTGATGACGATGTGGGAGCCGCGCTTGGCCTGCAGCCAAGCCGGAATCAGCGCCCACAATGCGCCGAAAAGCGCGGCGGCGGCGATCGCGATCGGGAAAAGGGCCCACCATGGCAGGATGCTGTCCAGCGCAAGGCAGGCAATGGCAATGCCAAGGCCGGCTATGTAGCCCTGCCCTTCGCCGCCGATATTGAACAGGCCACAATGAAACGCCACCGCCACCGACAGTCCGGAAAAGATGAAGGTTGTGGCGTAGTAGAGGGTGAAGGCGATCCCCTGCCCGCGCCCGAAAGCGCCTTCGACCAATATGGCGGCGGCGCGGAACGGGTTCTCACCCACCAGCAGCACCACGAGCCCAGCAACAATAAAGGCCACCGCGAGATTTATGAGAGGGATCAGGCCATAGTCCACCCAGGCTGGCAACTTGGCGTAAGGCGCGCTCATGCCACCGTTTCCTTCTGCTCGATGCCGGCCATGAGCAGGCCGAGTTCGGCCTCGCTCGCATCCGGCCCGCGCTCGCCTACGATGCGGCCGTCGAACATCACCAGGATTCTGTCGGAAAGCGCGCGGATCTCGTCCAGCTCCACCGAGACAAGCAGAACCGCCTTGCCGGCATCACGCATGGCAATAAGCCTTCTGTGGATGAACTCTATCGCGCCGACATCAACGCCCCGCGTGGGCTGACCGACGACGAGCACGGTCGGGTCCTGCTCCATTTCCCTCGCCAGGACGATCTTCTGCTGGTTTCCGCCCGAGAAATTGGCTGTTTTCAGCCGCGGATTAGGGGGGCGAATGTCATATTTTTCGATCTTGTCTTTCGCGTCGGCCAGGATCTCGGAAACGTCGAGCAGAGGTCCTTTCCGATAGCGCGGCTGGCCGTGATAGCCGAGTATTGAATTCTCGTTTTCCTCGAATGCCAGAACCAGCCCGACATGATGCCGGTCTTCCGGAACATGCGCCAGTCCGCGCTTTCGCAGCTTTGCCGGGTCGGCCGGTCCGGTGGTATCGAGCGGCTTTCCGTCGAGTAGTACGCTCCCGGAAACAGCATGGCGGATACCGGCGATTGCCTCGAGAAGTTCCGACTGCCCGTTGCCCGCAACGCCGGCGATGCCGACGATCTCTCCGGCGCGCACGTCGAAGGAAACATCGTTCACCATGGTGACGCCGCGCGAATCCTTCACGACAAGGTTCCGCACCGAAAGCTTGACCTCTCCCGGAGTTGCGGCGTCCTTCTGGACCCGCAGCAGGACGCGGCGCCCCACCATCAGCTCCGCCAATTCCTCAACCGTCGTCCTGGCCGTTTCCCGGGTCGCCACCACCGTGCCCTGGCGCATTACCGATACCGTGTCGGTGACCGCCATGATCTCGCGCAGCTTGTGGGTGATGAGAACGACCGTCTTTCCCTGCTCCTTCAGCTGCTTGAGAATGCGGAACAGATGGTCGGCCTCGGCGGGCGTGAGCACGCCGGTCGGCTCGTCCAGTATGAGGATTTCCGCGCCGCGATAGAGCGCCTTGAGGATCTCCACGCGCTGCTGCAGGCCGACGGGCAGTTCCTCGACAAGCGCGTCGGGATTGACCTGCAGGCCATATTCGCGTTCCAGCCGCAAAAGTTCCGAACGCGCCTTCGCAATGGAGGAATTCAGCAAGGCGTTGCTTTCGGCGCCGAGGATCACGTTTTCCAGCACCGTGAAATTGTCGACCAGCATGAAATGCTGGTGGACCATGCCGATGCCGGCGGCGATGGCGTCGTTGGAACTCCTTATCGAGGCAGGCTTGCCGCCCACGCGGATTTCGCCGCTGTCGGCCTGATAAAAACCGTAGAGAATCGACATGAGCGTCGACTTGCCGGCGCCATTCTCACCCACTATTCCGTGGATGCTTCCTTTCGCCACTTCAAGATTGATGTCGCGATTGGCATGGACTGGCCCGAAGCTCTTGTTGATGCCGACCAGTTCGATTGCGGCCTTTGCCATGCCCTTCCCGTTCATGTCTTTATCGTTGGCCAGGTGCTAACACGCCACTGTTCCCCTGCCAACGACGCGCCGCCCGAGCTTCACTCTCGACAAATCCGGCTGCTATTGTCAATTTCGAACCCGGTGGGACCGGGGAAAGCTGACGACCGCAAGGAAGGAATGGCAATGTCCGTGGACCGGCTGACTAATCTGGAGATCCGGATCGCGGAGCAGGAACGCACCATTGAGGAGCTTTCCGGCCAGCTGGCCGAACAATGGAAGACGATCGACCGCCTGCAGAAGAAGGTGGCGGCGCTGACGGAGCGTTTTCTTGCACTGGAGGAGCAGACTGCGCCACCGGTGCCGGTGACCAGGCCGCCACACTGGTAGGGAGGAGGCCATGGCTCGCAGCGCCGCTGACGATGGGAACGAGAAACGCGCAGGCGACTACATTTTCGGACGGATGAACGAATCGGAGCGCCAGCGTGCCGAGCGCGATCTGGAAGTCGACGTCGCCTTCCGCGAAGCGGTGCTTGCGCTCGCCGAGAGCATGCATCTGTTCGAGCGCCGCGCCGCGGCCGAAAAGCCGCCTGCCGAACGCTGGCGCATCATCGCCGCCCGTATTGCCGAGTTGCCGCAGATGCGCCGTGCAGACGTGGCCATCACCGCACCAGAACCGCGCGCCGAAGCTTTGTCGCAGGGCAGGTTCGGAACCGCCCTGCGCAGCCTCGCCAGCCCTCGCCCGCTCATCATTGTCTTCGGCCTGGTTGCCGCCTTTGTGCTGGGATACTTGGCCGCGAAACTGTAGCGTCCGCCTCCCAACGCAAACCGCCGGGACGACGCCCGGCGGTCAAATCGCTGCGACCTAACCCGGATCAGTACGGGCACTGACTGTCGGTCGTATAGTCGTGGACCTCGATGGTGCCTGCGATGATATCTGCCTTGGCTTTTTCCGCCGCCGCCTTCATCTCTTCGGTGACCAGATCCTTGTTGTTCTCGTCCATGGCGTAGTCCACACCGCCTTCCTTCAGGCCAAGATGCTGCAATCCACCCTTGAAGGTGCCGTTCTTGCCATCCATAAAGGCATTGTAGACCGCCGTGTCCACCCGCTTGACCATCGAGGTCAGAACATGGCCGGGCTGCAGGCCGTTCTGGTTGGAATCCACGCCAATGCCGAGCTTGCCGGCGTCCGCGGCCGCCTGGAGCACACCGACGCCAGTCCCTCCGGCAGCAGCATAAATCACATCGGCACCCTGATCGATCTGCGTCTTGGCGATCTCGCCGCCCTTGGCGGGGTCGTTCCAGGCCGCAGGAGTATCGCCGGTCATGTTGTAGAGAACTTCGGTCACGCCGGCCGCCTTGGCGCCACCGACATAACCGCAGCCGAACTTGCGGATCAGCGGGATATCCATGCCCCCGATGAAGCCGACCTTCTTGGTCTGGGAGGCCATTCCGGCCAGGACGCCGACGAGGTAGGAACCCTCATGCTCCTTGAACACCAGCGAGCGCACATTGGGCAGGTCGACCGCATCATCGATGATGGCGAAGTTCAGTTCGGGGTATTCGGCGGCCACCTTCTTCAGCGGATCGACCCAAGCGAAGCCGGCCATGACGATGGGATTGCGACCATCCTCGGCGAAGCGGCGCAATGCCTGCTCGCGCTGGGACGCATTGGACACTTCGAACTCGACATAGGCGGTGCCGGTTTCCGCCTTGAACTTTTCAGCGCCGTTATAGGCCGCCTCATTGAACGACTTGTCGAACTTGCCGCCGAGATCGTACAGAAGTGCCGGCTGAACGTCCGCCGCGAATGACGGAAGCACCATGGCGGTTGCGGCGAGAAGGCCGAGAACGATACGTTTCATGTGATCCACACCCTGTCGGTTCATTTTCCGTGAGGCCGCTTCGCCTGCCCGGTAAGGGCAGTGTCGCGGCTCAGGCGGGCTATTCTCCTCCCGCTTCAGGCTATCTTGCACGGCCCGGACCAAAATTCACCTGGAATTTTGACCTCTTGGAAAACGGCCAACATCGCGGTCAACTATGGATCGCAGTGGATCAGGCGGATACCGCAGCCGGAATCTGGCAGGCAACGCCCGTGCCCTGCAGGCCGCAATAGCCGTTGGGGTTCTTGGCCAGGTATTGCTGGTGCTCCGCCTCGGCGAAATAGAAGGGTCCGGCCGGAGTGATTTCGGTGGTGATGGGGCCACGGCCAGCCTTTCGGAGGGAGCTCTCATAGGCGTCGCGGGAGGCAAGCGCCTGCTGCCTCTGCTCTTGCGTGAAGGTGAAGACGGCTGAGCGGTATGTGGTGCCAACATCGTTGCCCTGGCGCATACCCTGCGTCGGATCGTGCGCCTCCCAGAACACTTTCAGCAGGTCCCTGTAGGTGACCACCTTCGGGTCGAAGACAACCAGAACCACCTCGGCATGGCCGGTGAGGCCCGTGCAGGTCTCCTGATAGGTGGGGTTTGGCGTGAAGCCTCCGGAATAGCCGGCCGCAGTCACCCACACGCCCGGAATCTGCCAGAAAAGGCGCTCTGCACCCCAGAAGCAGCCGAGTCCGAACATCGCGGTTTCGAACCCTTCCGGATACGGCCCCTTCAGCGGACGGTTGAGGACATGATGCGTGGTGGCGGTGGGAATGGGCCGCTCGCGTCCGGGCAGCGCTTCTTCCGGCGCGGGCAGGTTCAGTTTCTTGTTCAGCAGATCGCCGAGGAAGAACATCATGATTCCTTTCCGGCCGCCGCTCCGTCAGGCGACGGCGATGCGGGCAGCCTTACGTTGGCGCTTGTAGCCTATAAGGTAAAGGAGCAGCGAGAGGCCGGCGAAAACCGCAAAGCCCGGTTGATTGAGGATGGGGTCGATCACGCTGTCCCAAACCACGGGCTGGATCTCGCCGCGCACAAATCCCTGGGCTGCGGCAAGCGTATCGGGTGACACCGCGTTCCAGCTCGTTTTGAGCGGCGTAAGCACCAGCCTGGAGGCAGCAACCGTGCGCGTGGTGTCAAGCACCCCCATGATGACGGCGACCGCCAGCGCGATCATAGCCGCAAAACGAAACAGGAAACGGATCATCGAACTGCCCCATGGTTCACCACAACAGATATGGCGTGGCAGGGCTGACGGCAAGGTCAACCCGCCGCCTCGTTGCCGGCAATTTGCCATCTGCTACACCGTGCAGGCAGCGGGTCATTGGGTCGATCAGCGCCACAGGAACGATCATTGCAAATCAGTCGCTTGCATGGGGCTTGGCATTCGGCCGCGGATCGACTAGATGAGCCCCGCGCCCGAAGCTGAATCGAGGACGCAACACGGAGAGGTGGCCGAGTGGTTTAAGGCGCACGCCTGGAAAGTGTGTATACGGGAAACCGTATCGGGGGTTCGAATCCCCCTCTCTCCGCCATTTATGGCCGGATTCGCACCCATTTATCTTAAGCCTCTGTGTTCACTGGGCAAATCATTCCCGCAGCTCCCCGGAAAGGGAGACGGAAGGTGGAAAGCT
>QGUU01000583.1 GCA_003242525.1 Pseudomonadota bacterium
ACCTGGTGGCACGGCTCGGCAACCACTATTCCGTGCTCTATCGCGGCCGGGGTGGACGCGTCGCGCATGAGTGCATCCTCGACACCCGCATGCTCAAGGACCGCGCCGGCATCACGGTGGATGACATCGCCAAGAGGCTGATCGACTACGGCTTCCATGCGCCCACCATGTCGTTCCCGGTAGCCGGCACGCTCATGGTGGAGCCGACCGAATCCGAGCCCAAGAGCGAAGTGGATCGGCTGTGCGAGGCACTGATTGCCATCGCCGACGAGGCGGCCAAGGTGGAAAAGGGCGAATGGCCCGCGGACGATAACCCGCTGGTCAACGCGCCGCACACCGCGGCCGAAACGCTGGCAGCCGAATGGACGCACCCCTATTCGCGCCTGGAGGCTGCTTTCCCGGCGGGCAATGCCGACACATTGGTCAAATATTGGCCGCCAGTGTCTCGCATCGACAATGTCGCGGGAGACCGCAATCTCGTCTGCTCCTGCCCGCCTCTGTCAGACTACGCCGACGCCGCGGAATAGCGCGATTTCGGAAGCCGCTACGCGTCAGGCCGGCTCCAGGCCTGCGCGGAAGCGCCTTCCGTTGGCCACGTAGTGCTCCGCGGAGGCACGCAACCCGGCAATGGCGGTCTCGTTCAACAGGCGAACTGCCTTGGCCGGGGCCCCGACGATCAGCGAATTGTCGGGGAACTCCTTGCCTTCCGTAACCAAGGCGCCTGCGCCGACAAGCGAATTCCTTCCTATACGGGCACCGTTGAGAACGATGGCGCCCATGCCGATAAGGCTGTTGTCGCCCACCGTGCAGCCATGCAGAACGGCGCGGTGGCCGATCGTGCAGCCCAGGCCAACCGTGAGGGGAAACCCTGGATCAGTGTGCATGACGGTATGTTCCTGCACGTTGGAGTCGGCGCCGATCACGATCGGTTCGTTATCCCCTCGCAGCACCGCACCGAACCAGATGCTGACATTGCGGCCGATGGAGACGTTGCCGATCAAGGTCGCATCGGGCGCAATCCAGTTGCTTTCCGCATTGTCAAAAAGCGGCATTTTCCCGTCCAGGGCATAGATCGGCATATTTCCTCCTGCAATGTCAGCGTTGGCGAAGCCCCGGTTCATGCCAGGACGGCAGCGGCCAATTCCAGCAGCACCACTCCGAGCGCCAGCGCCCACAGCATGGCCGTGCACAGGCACGACAGCAAGCTCAGCCGCGAGATATTGCGCGCGGAATGTGCGGCGACAGCTTCATTGACCAGCATGAAGGGACCCGCAAAGGCCGTGGCCGCCAGCGAGCGGGCCAAATGGGACGAGGAAATAAAGGGTTCGGCAAAAGCGAGCCTGCGGCCGCACAGGAGCTCCATAAGGGTGCTGACGAGGCCACCCGCCGTCAGGCCGGTCACAAAAGCGAATGCGGTCAGCAGCAGCGGATGCATCTTTACCCTCCGTTTACCATGAAACCGCAGAGTTGAGGCAAAGGGCAAGGGGCAAAAGCCGTGCCGGCCGATATGTGCCGAGCGGGGACAGTTCGGAAATCGCGATGACCAAACCAGCCGCGACCGCAGCGACCGAACTCAAGGTCGTCGATTCGGCGTTGATGACGAAGATCTTCTATGGCTTTGCGGCGCTGGCGCTCCTGTCTGCGGCCATCAGCCTGACCGGCAAATGGCTTGGTCACTCGATCGCCATGGCAGGCTACACGGATGACACCAGGCCCCACGAGGTCATCATCGGCCACAATGTAATCGTGGCGCCGGCCAACATGATTCGCTTTGAACAGGCACGACGGGACGGCATCGCTTCGCGGCTGGACCTCTATATGCGCTATCCGCAGATGGACGGGTACAGTCTCGACGCACGTGACGACTTCAATGGCGTAGGCGACCGAAAGACAATCCTGTTCCTGTCCTTTGAGCCGCAAACCATGTCACGCGACATGAGCGGCCGTTTCCAGCCCATCTATAGCAGGCTTATCGAAAAGCCGGGCACGCCCGGACCGGGCGGCACGACGATCTACCAGTTCACCAGGAGCTCCGGCTACCTGGATGAGAAGCTGGTTGTTGCGGAACGCCCAGGTCAGGCTCCCTT
>QGUU01000584.1 GCA_003242525.1 Pseudomonadota bacterium
TGTCGACGGAGAACTCATGGTCGGCACCCCCTCGGCAACCGGCACTTTTTCGGACCTGCAGCAAAGACTCAACCGCAAGTCCGTTTCGGCCCAGATCATGCAGCGCTTTCCGGCCTTCGTGCGCTGTTATGACCTGCTGCAGGAAGACGGCAACGACCTGAGAAACCTGCCCTTTCGCGACCGGCGGGCGCGGCTGGAAGCCTTCATGCAAACACTGGACCCGGCACGGTTTGACCTCTCGCCATTGGTTGCCTTCGCCAGCTGGAGCGAACTGGAAGGCCTGCGCAGCGCGCCCCCTCACCCGATTATCGAAGGGGTCATGCTCAAGCGCTGGGATTCGCCCTATCTGGCCGGGCGTCCCAAGGGACCGTGGTTCAAATGGAAGCGCGACCCGCACACCATCGACGCCGTGCTGATGTACGCCCAGCGCGGCCACGGCAAGCGATCGTCCTTTTATTCGGATTACACTTTCGGTGTCTGGACTGGGCCGGAAGGCGCCGAGGAACTGGTGCCGGTGGGCAAGGCCTATTTCGGCTTCACCGACGAAGAGCTGAAGCAGATCGACAAATATGTGCGTGACAATACGGTGGAGCGCTTCGGGCCGGTCCGTTCCGTGCGCGCAGACAGGCGCCACGGCCTCGTGCTGGAGGTGGCCTTTGAGGGGTTGAACCGCTCAAGCCGCCATAAGTCCGGCCTGGCGATGCGCTTTCCCCGCATATCGCGGCTGCGCTGGGACAAGCCTTCCGCCGAAGCCGACCGCATCGAGACGCTGCGGGCGCTACTCGACGCGCAGGTCAATCCGTCGTCGAAACCCTGATCTCGTATATGTCCACGGACCGCCCCTGTCCTTCGAAATCGGAATTTATGGCGATGGTGCCGGCGGCGTTCGGCCTTGTGTCGGGGAAGCCAAGGTCAAACAGATACTCGTTCTTTTCGCGGCCGACGACATAGCGCCTGCGGCCACAATCTCCCAGCTCGCCGAAATTGCAGTCGACCGACATCTGCGTGTCATTGCCGTCGCCAGCGCGGGCGACGATGTCGAAGACGGCATGTCTGCCGGCAAGCTGCTCCAATATGCCCTGGCCGACATCGAAACTGACGGCGGAGCCCGAGGGCCCGGAGCGGACGCGCAGAAAGATCCCATCGTCATCCTGCATCACTTCCGCCTCGGCATCGGAAGGAGCACTGACCAGTGTGGGATCGTTTGGCGTGAATACGACGACCCACTGCCGCTCCTGGTCGGTTTCCCCCGCGCCCACCGACGGCGCAGCCTCCTGCGCGGCCGGAGCAGTCCTGCCCGAGCCGCCCGGCACCTGCAGCAGCCCGTTCTCCACGGACCACCAGATGCCGTAGCCCGCGCCGGCGAGCAGCAGCACACCCAGGACAGCGCCAAGCGGAAAACGGCGCCGACGGACTCGCCGCTCGTCGCGGTCGGCCGAAATCTCCGCCGCTGGCCCAGACGGGGACGTTGCTGCCAGCGCCGGCTCCGGCCTGATGTCAGAAAAGTCCGCCGAAACGCGCGCGCGCGCGTCGCCCGCGCCCGGCGGCACGTTTACAGTGGCCGACCCGAGGGGCGGTTCGACGCGTGAGCCCGGTTCAGCCACGACAACTGGTGCGTCTACTGACGGAATATTGGCGGAACCGCGCGCGGCAGGCGAATCAATCGAAGGCGCTGCGCCGTTATCCTCCCGCTCGGACTCTTCGGCCCGGACTGCCACCGCCGGAAGGAATTCGGATTCAATTTCGGCGATCTTGGCCTGCATGGCCTTGCGCCGTTTTATCGCATTTTCGACCGTTATGCCTGGATTTGCCTGCAAGGCACGGTCGAGCGCGGCGAAGGCCGAACGATAGACCTTCTCGCGATACGCGCGGTCCTCTGCATTGCCCTTTTCCAAGGCATTACGGATCGCTTTTTCGATCGCGTCCAAGCGGTTTTCCTCTGCGCGGGCGCCCCTCTTACCATGATCGTTAGCCGCAGCAGCGCCATCAATCAACGCCACAGGATGCCGAAGCCAACGAATTGGGACAAGCCATCTTGAATTTGCGCCGTGTTAAGTCTATCACCCGGCAGCTTCGCGGGTTAGC
>QGUU01000585.1 GCA_003242525.1 Pseudomonadota bacterium
GCTATGCGATCGCCAATCTCGAGGACCAGCTTCAGGTCAAGCTGTTCGAGCGCCACGGCACGCGACAGCCCCGGCTTACCGAGGCGGGGACGGCGCTGCTCATGGATGCCAGACGGGTGCTCTCCGGGCTCGACGGGCTTCGGGCGCGAACGCGCGCCCTGCAACAGGGACTGGAGGCCGAGGTCGTCGTGGCCGTCGATCCAACCGTGCCGACACAGGTGCTGTCTCCACTGCTTTCGGCCTTCGAGGAGGATTTCCCCACCGTCGACATTCGTCTTCATGTAGGCGCGATCGGCGTCGTTCACGACCAGGTCGCAAGGCAGATCGCCCATGTCGGCTTTGGCGGCGAACCGAACCGTGGTGACGGGCAGGTCGTGCTGCAGCCGATGGGTTTCGCGTCATTGGTGCCGGTTGCGGCGCCCTCGCATCCGCTTGCCCGGGCACAGCCACCAATCCCGCGCTCTGTCGCACGCCAGTATACGCAGATTGTCATCACCGACGTCACCGACCAGACGCGCGGTCGTGACTTTGGGGTCATCGCGGATCGCACATGGCGCATGACCGACATGGGGCTGAAACACGAACTGACGCTTGCCGGGCTCGGCTGGGGTGGCCTGCCTTATGCCAAAGTGGCCCGGGACATCGACGAAGGGCGGCTGGTTCGTCTCGACCTGGAGGACTATCCGACGCAGCAATTCCCGCTAGTTGCCATGCATCATGTCGCACGGCCGCCCGGTCCCGCCACGCTGTGGATGATCCAGCGATTCCGCACGATCCTGCTCGAGGTGGAAACTGCCTGCAAGGAACATCCGGGCGCGCTGATCGTCCAAGGCCATCGCTTGGCGGACGAAGCACCCTCCGGTGACGGCAATTGACTATATAGAAGACGACAACTGATCTGTTGGCGTCCGGATATTGTGCTGTGCGCAGGATCAGGCGTTTGATCCTTGGCTTTGACGGTGCAGCTTCTCGCGTCGGACAGGGATATGCTTGAAGCGCTTAAGCTGGCAGGCCTGTCATGCGCCAAGTCAGAATTTTCTGGCGGGGTGCACACCCCGGCAGATTGGGATTTTCAGCAGCGCACCTAGTCAACCTGCTTGATGCTGATCGCATCAACCACAGAGCGATAGCGCGACCCTCCCTCGAATACGAGACGGGGCTTCTGCGTGTTCCACCCAATATCGACGCGAGTTCCAGCCACGTACTGCGACAGGTCCACATCAGGCGAAAAATGATACTCGTCGCCTCCGCGGATGCGAACTGTGTCGGCCGTCGCATTCCTTTCCTTGTTTAGAGTGGCAGCGAGGTCCCTTGCTCAGAGTTGGGCGCTCCTGTGCGACGGAATGTGGTTGCGAAGTGCGAATGGAATAATGTCGAATGGTCTGAATGAACCATTCGGTTCTCCGGAAGAAAGGGTCGTTTATGTCAATGCCCGATTTCGCAGAGGCAAACGCGTTCGTCGCAGTTCTGGAGAGCAGAAGCTTTACCAAAGCCGCCAGGTTGATAGGCCTTTCGCCTCCTCGGGTAAGCGAACAGGTCCGCAATCTCGAGCAGCGCCTGGGCGTGCGACTGATTGAGCGAACGACCAGGTCGGTGAGCGCAACTTTGGCGGGGGAGCACCTTTATCAGCGGCTCCGTCCCGTGCTTGACGATTACAAATTGGCTCTTGAATCCACCAATGTGTTTCGCGATAGGCCAGCCGGTCCGTTGCGACTGACAATGGGATTGCCAGCGGCGGATGCCATCATCGAACCGCTGCTTTCTTCATTCCTGGACCGATACCCCGATATTTACCTCGAGATCGCCGTGGAGAACGAACTCGTGGATATTGTGGCGAGCCGGTACGATGCAGGCATTCGCGCGGGCGAGCGCCTTGAACGCGATATGATTGCCCTCAGAATAAGCGATCCGATCCAGGTGATCGTCGCGGCGGCGCCAAGCTACATTGCCAAGCACGGCGAGCCGTCCTCGCCGGCGGAGCTTGCATCCCACAACTGCTTCCGCGTTCGCCTGCCGGACGGTTCCCTTTTCCCCTAGCGCTTCCAGATCAAGGATCGGGTCGTTGAGGTCCAGGTTTCCGG
>QGUU01000100.1 GCA_003242525.1 Pseudomonadota bacterium
GTCATATTTGCCGCCCGTGGGCTGCGTATCCAGATGGGAGCCGACATAGACCGGCAGTGCGTCCGGATCGGTGCCCGGCCGGGTCATGAACATGGTGCCCATCTTGTCGACGCCCATGGTAAGGCCGGCCTCGTCGCACCAGCGCTTGAACAGCTCCCGCCCTTCCTTGTCGGCATCCGTCAGCGTCTGGCGATTGTTGCCTCCGGCAATGCCGGGGCCGATCTTCGCCATCTGCATGATCGAATCCCACAAACGGTCCGGATTGATTCGCAGATTCTCGCCTGGCGCGGCCATTTACTCTCCCCTCATTCTCTGCCTGGGCGACGGTTCCCGGCGCCGCCCATGCAGGTCTTCCGCAGTTAGTCGATCGCTCTCAGCACCTCGCGCACATGATCGATCAGTTCGTCAATCTGGCCCTTGGTGATGATGAGCGGAGGCGACAGCGCGATGATGTCGCCGGTGGTCCGGATCAGGGCGCCACGCTCGAATGCCTTGACGAAGGCCGAGAAGGCTCGTTTCGTGGGGGCGCCGGCGATCGGCTCCAGCTCGATTGCACCGACCAGCCCGATATTGCGGATGTCGATGACATGAGGCTCGCCCTTCAGCGAATGCATCGCATCCGCCCAATATCCTTCAAGTTCGGCGCCGCGGGTCAACAAGCCCTCTTCCTTGTAGGTATCGAGCGTACCGAGTGCCGCGGCACAGGCGATCGGATTGCCTGAATATGTATAGCCGTGGAAGAACTCGATCATGTGCTCGGGTCCATTCATGAAGGCGTCGTGAATCTCCTTCTTCACGAAGACCGCCCCCATCGGAATCACCCCGTTCGAAACGCCCTTGGCCGTGGTTATGATGTCGGGCGTGACGCCGAAATAATCGGCTGCAAAGGGCGTGCCGAGGCGGCCAAAGCCGGTGATGACTTCGTCAAAGATGAGAAGAATGCCGTGCTTGTCGCAAATCTCGCGCAGGCGCTTGAGATATCCCTTCGGCGGCAGGATCACACCCGTCGATCCCGCGACAGGCTCAACAATGACTGCCGCGATGGTGGAAGCGTCGTGCAGCGCCACGATACGCTCCAGTTCGTCCGCCAGTTCCACGCCATGCTCCGGAACGCCCCTGCTGAAGCTGTTCTTCTGCGGCAGATGCGTATGCGGCAGATGATCGACACCGGTCAGAAGCGTGCCGAACATCTTGCGGTTGGCCACGATGCCACCGACGGAGATGCCACCGAAATTGACGCCATGATAGCCGCGCTCGCGGCCGATCAGGCGGAAGCGGGAGCCTTCGCCCCTTACGCGATGATAGGCGATCGCCATCTTAAGGGCGGTATCCACCGATTCCGAGCCGGAATTGGTGAAGAACACATGATCCATGCCCTCCGGCGCAATATCAACCAGCCGGTTGGCCAGTTCGAACACGATCGGATGACCCATCTGAAAGGCCGGCGCGTAGTCCAGTTCCGCGGCCTGGGCCTGGATCGCTTCCACGATCTTGGGTCTGCAATGGCCGGCATTGACGCACCACAGCCCCGCAGTGCCGTCCAGAATCTTGCGTCCGTCACTGGCGGTGTAGTGCATGTCCTTCGCCCCGACCAGCATGCGGGGCGCCTGCTTGAACTGCCGGTTTGCCGTGAAGGGCATCCAGAATGCGCTTAGATCGTTCGGAGTGACCTTGAGCCGGTTGGACATGACCAAGCTTCCCTTTTTTAAAAATTCCCTGTTTCGATAGCCAACGCTTGGTCTACGGCGCTATTCCGTGTTACGAAATTTTGACCGGTTGGACAAACGTTAGCACCGCCGTACCGGCGGTCAAGGGTATACCTAGCGCATATGGCGAGTCGAAAGCGCGTTCCACAGGTCGGCAACAAACTGGTCCAGAATATTGGTCCAGTAGGCGTCGGATATGTCGGCGCAGAACGGTGAGTTGACGCATGGAAGCCTCTGCCCCACGCCGTCGCACCCGCATCCAGCAGGAAAAACGTGACCTGATCCTCGAGGCGGCATTGGAGGTCTTCTCGGCAAGAGGCTTCAGGGGCGCGACCATTGACCAGATTGCAGAAGCGGCGGGCATGTCGAAGCCCAATCTTCTCTATTACTTCCGCAGCAAGGAAGACATCCACGAAACGCTCATGCAGCGCCTTCTGGACACCTGGCTGGCGCCCCTTCGTGAACTGGACGAGATCGGCGACCCGCTGACGGAACTTCTAGGCTATATTCGGCGCAAGCTGGAAATGGCCCGGGATTTTCCCCGCGAAAGCCGCCTCTTCGCCAACGAGATCCTGCAGGGGGCGCCGCGCATCATGCCCATGCTGGAAGGCGAGTTGAAAGCATTGGTGGATGAAAAGGCGGCAATCATCGAGCGCTGGATGCATGCGGGAAAGATTGCCCGGACGAACCCCTATCACCTGATCTTCTCGATCTGGGCGACGACCCAGCACTATGCCGATTTCGACGTCCAGGTTCGCGCGGTGCTTGGTCCGGAGCGCAGTGGAGATGGACGCTTTGAAGACGCCGCCCGTTTCCTGGAAGGCCTGTTCATGGAGGGGCTCAGGCCCAAGGGCTGAGTCGAGCGGGTGGAGCGGAGGGAACAATACTGTCCCCTTCGCACTTCATGCGGGCGCGGAGCGCCCCAGCCCTCAAGCCGCCTTCGCCTGCTCCACTGGATGGATGGCGTGGAAGGGCACGCACAGCCGGTTCCAGACATTGATCATGCCGATGGCCACGCTGAGCTTGACCAATTCCTCGTCAGAGAAGTGCTTGCGCGTTTCCTCATAGAGCGCGTCGGGAACGCCTGCATTGGCGATCAGCGTTACAGCCTCGGTATAGGCAAGAGCTGCACGCTCGCGCTCGGAGAACAGTGGGGACTCCTTCCACGCCGAAACCAGAAATACGCGCTGCTGCGTCTCGCCGTCCTGCATGGCTTCCTTGCTGTGCATGTCGACGCAGAAGGAACACCCGTTGATCTGCGAAGCGCGCAGCTTGACAAGATGCAGCAGGCTCCTCTCAAGGCCACAATCTTCCACGGCCTGGTTCAACGCCCTGACCTGCTCCATCAATTCCGGGGCCACACTGAAGAACTGCAATCTCGGCTTCATCGTCTTTCCTTTCACTCACTGCTTGGGGGAACCGGGTTTCTGCGGCCTTTGATGCCGCTCCACGAAAGCGCAGGCGGCTGCTACAGAGCGGGGGTCGGCATCGCTGAGGAAGTCCGCCACGATTGCGGAAAGCTTCTCTGCCGCCAGCGCCGCGCGCCAGGCCTTTTCAGCCCTCAGCATCGCTGCATTGATGCCGCATGGCTTCACATAGGCCGAGTCCGGCAAGCGGACCGGGCCGTTTCGGCGGATCTCATTGCATCGAAAGGCCGGCAGCGGGCCCTCCACGGCCAGAACAATATCGAGCAGGCTGATGCGCTCAGCCGGACGGGCCAGCCGGTAGCCGCCTGCCGGGCCAGGGACAGACTCAAGAATGCCGGCGGCAGTAAGCGCCTGCAAATGCTTGAGCAGATAGCTTGGCGAAAGGCCGAACTGTGCAGCCAGCGCCGCACCCGGCATCGTCGCCCCATCTTCCAGGCTGGCGAGCGTGGCTGCGCAATGAATGGCGGCTTCCACGCCTTCACTCAACTTCATTGCCATCATCCCTATTCATGGATGAATCATATCCTGGATATTATTTGTCGTCAATGTGCTTGAGAATCGTCGCGGGCGGAGCGCCAGAACAGACATGGCGGTCCGCCCGCTTCGGGAGGAAATCTACCTGCCAGATGCTACTCTGCGGCGGCCTTGGCCATTGGATTGTTCGGATGCATCGTCCAGTTGGCATAGGTCGGCGACACCGGCTTGCCTGTGCGCTTGTCCAGTGTACCAGCGGGCAGAGGCTGCATGGTTATGCAGTTCTCGACCGGACATACATTGACGCAAAGGTTGCAGCCCACGCACTCCTCTTCCAGCACCTCGAAGTGGCGCACGCCATCGACCATTGCCGTGATCGCCTGATGCGACGTGTCCTCACAAGCGATGTGGCAGCGACCGCACTTGATGCACAGATCCTGGTTGATATGCGCCTTGGCCACATAGTTGAGGTTCAGATACTGCCAGTCCGTGACATTGGGCGTGGCGCGCCCGATCACGTCGTCCAGTGAACGATGGCCTTTCTCGTCCATCCAGTTTTCAAGCCCCGCGATCATCTCCTGCACGATCTTGAAGCCATAGGTCATCGCCGCGGTGCAAACCTGAACGTTGCCGGCACCCAGCGCAAGGAACTCGGCCGCGTCGCGCCATGTCGTTACCCCACCGATGCCCGAAATCGGCAGGCCGCGCGTTTCGGGATCGCGTGCGATCTCCGCCACCATATTCAGCGCGATGGGCTTTACCGCCGGTCCGCAATAGCCGCCATGGGTGCCTTTGCCGTCGATGGACGGTTCCGGCGAGAACGTGTCGAGATTGACCGAAGTGATCGACGAGATGGTGTTGATTAGCGAAACCGCATCCGCCCCGCCCTTCTTGGCCGCGCGCGCGGGATAACGGATGTCGGTGATATTGGGCGTCAGCTTCACGATCACCGGCATGCGTGTGTAGTTCTTGCACCAGCGCACGACCATTTCGATGTATTCGGGCACCTGGCCTACGGCCGAACCCATGCCGCGCTCGCTCATTCCATGCGGGCAACCGAAGTTGAGCTCGATGCCGTCACATTCGGTTTCCTCCACCGCGGGCAGGATCGCCTTCCAGCTTTCCTCCACGCAAGGCACCATTATGGAAGCCACGAGTGCGCGATCCGGCCACTCCTTCTTGACCTGCTTGATCTCCTGAAGATTGACCTGGAGCTCGCGGTCCGTGATGAGTTCGATATTGTTGAGGCCCAGAAGCCGCCGGTCCGCTCCCCAGATCGCGCCGTAACGGGGACCGTTTACGTTGACGATCGGGGGACCTTCTTCGCCCAGCGTCTTCCACACCACGCCACCCCAGCCCGCCTTGAAGGCACGTACGACATTGTAGGCCTTGTCGGTGGGGGGCGCCGAAGCCAGCCAGAAGGGATTCGGGCTCTTGATGCCGACGAAATTGTTGCGAATGTCTGCCATGCTCATGCCCTCCCGTTCGAGGTCAGCGCGCGATGGATGCTTTCGCCCGCATCGCGACCGGCGGCTACCGCGGAAACCGTCAGATCCTCACGCGCATCGGCCACGCAATCACCTCCGGCCCAGACCTTCGGCATGGAGGTGCGTCCCTCGGCATCAACCTTGATGCGGCCGCGCTCCAGTTCGACCGTCATGCTCGCTCCATTGAGCGGTTCGGGCACGAAGGACTGGCCGATGGCCTTGAACACCTGATCGGCCCGCAGCGTGATCGTTTCGCCTGTGCCGATCAGCCTGTCGCCATCCAGCGTCGTGTATTCCAGTTCGATGGCACTCACCTTGCCGCCATCGGCGACGACGCGCCGAGGCTGCAGCCAGTGGCGAATGACCACGCCCTTGGCGGCCGCCAGTTCCTGTTCGAACTCCGAAGCGTTCATCTGCTCCTTGCCGCGGCGGTAGCAGATCGTAACCTCTTCCGCTCCGAGCAGCTTTGACTGCACGGCCACGTCGATGGCCGTCATGCCACCACCGA
Source organism: Pseudomonadota bacterium (assembly GCA_003242525.1). GTDB lineage: Bacteria > Pseudomonadota > Alphaproteobacteria > Rhizobiales > Rhizobiaceae > Mesorhizobium. Next base: position 5,603 of record QGUU01000100.1, read on the forward strand.
TCACCACCACCCTGCGCCCCACAGGGAGTGAGGCCAGATCGCTCGCCTGGCGAAGTTCGGCGATGAAATCCACTGCATCGGCGACTCCATCGCAGTCCTCGCCTTCTGCGCGCAGGGCGTTGACGCCGGCCAGCCCCATGCCGAGGAAAACCGCATCGTAAGCCTCTACGAGATCGGAAAGCCGATAGTCCCGCCCCAGCGCCTTGCCATTCTCTATCGTGATGCCGCCGATTGCAGTCACGTAGTCCACCTCGGCCTGCGCGAAATCGTCTGTGCTCTTGTAGGCGGCAATGCCATATTCATTGAGGCCACCCGACTTGGGTCGCGCCTCAAGAATAGTCACCTCATGACCATATCTTGCCAGCCTGTGGGCGCAGGCCAGGCCGGCCGGGCCGGCGCCAACAACGGCAATCCTTTTGCCCGTGGGTGCTGCGCGCGTGTAGAATTGCTTGTTCCGGCCCATCGCCACATCGGTCGCATATCGCTGCAAGCGCCCGATCTGGACCGGTTTGCCCTCGGCCGTCTCACGCACGCAGGCCTCCTCGCACAAGGTCTCAGTCGGGCAAACGCGCGCGCACATGCCGCCCAGAATGTTCTGGTCGAAGATGGTTTTCGCCGAGCCGAGCGGATTGCCGGTCGCGATCTGGCGGATGAAAAGAGGAATGTCGATCGCCGTCGGACAGGCGGTCATGCACGGCGCATCATGGCAGAAATAGCAACGATCCGCCTCCACCAGCGCCTCGTGATCGTCCAGCGGCGGATGAAGGTCAGAGAAATTCTCGGCATATTGCTCAGGCGAAAGACGGCCGCCTGCAATGCCTTCCTTATGGAGACTAAGTGCCATCAGGGTTCCCGCTCTTCTTGTTGTGTTTTTGACAGGCTACCACATCCTGATTTTTTATCAATCGGTCAAAATTCAATCTAAACCATTGTAATTCTTGGCATAAAACATGACAAATTAGTTCAAGAATAGCAGTTATTTTGGCCGGAATGTCGGAAGACGATCGCATGGATCGTCCTGCGATGAAACGAAGCCGAGCGAGGAGTTCCACAATGGCGCCTGTATCTTCCTTCTTCTGGTACGAACTGATGACGACCGACGTGGACGCGGCACGCGATTTCTATGGGAAGGTTATTGGCTGGCGACCCGCCCCGTGGGGCGGCAGCGACATGGCGGGCAAGCCCTATACCGTCATGTCAGCCGGCGAACGCGGTATTGCCGGCATCATGAACCTGCCGGATGGCGCCAAGGCAGCAGGCATGCCGCCAGCATGGACAGGCTACATCTCCACGACAGACACGGATGCTGCAACCAGGGCGATAAAGGAGGCGGGCGGTACGATACACCATGAGCCCACCGACATTCCCGGCGTGGGCCGCTTCTCGGTCGTCGCCGATCCGCAAGGCGCAATGTTCATGCTGCTTAACCCCGAAGGCGCTGACCAGCCGCCGGTTCCCGGCGGAACGGTCGGGCACGTCAGCTGGCGTGAGCTTTATACGAGCGACTGGGAAGCGGCGATGGCCTTCTATTCGCATCAGTTCGGCTGGAGGAAAGACAGCGAGATCGAGCTGGAAGGAGGCGGGGTCTATGCGCTGTTTTCGATGGGAGACGAACTGGCCGGCGGAATGATGAACATGCCAGCAGAGATCCCCGTACCCAACTGGCAGTTCTATTTTACCGTGGAAGCCATTGATGCTGCCCTTGCCAGAGTCAGGGACGGCGGAGGCAAGGTACTGATGGAGCCGATGCAGGTTCCCGGCGGAAGCTGGATCGCCGCATGCCAGGACCCACAGGGCGCGCATTTTTCCCTGACGGCGGCAGCAAGGTAGCAACTGACGCCCAGTTTGCCCGGCCACCTCGCCCCTTACGCAGGAACGATATCAGCCTCTTAGCCGCGCATTCGTTCCAACTCTGGGTCAAACAAGGCAACAGGTTGTAGGCGCGCCTTGTGGCGCTTGCCGAGAAGCTCGATCTCGAAGCCTTCCGTTTCGTCTGCAACTTCCCTGGGCACGTAGCCCATGGCAATCGACTTCCCGGCATTATGGGCGTAGCCACCGGAGGTGATCCACCCCACCACGGCGCCGCCATGCCAGATGGCCTCGTCGCCTATGAC
>QGUU01000101.1 GCA_003242525.1 Pseudomonadota bacterium
GTGACCCAGAAGGGAAAGGGCTACCCGCCGGCCGAGGCTGCCGCAGACAAGTATCATGGCGTCAACAGGTTCGACGTCATCACCGGCGCGCAGGCCAAGGCTCCGGCCAATTCTCCAAGCTACACCCGCGTCTTTGCCGAGAGCCTGATCCGCGAGGCGGCGGAGGATGAAAAGATCGTGGCCGTGACTGCGGCCATGCCATCGGGAACGGGACTGGACCTTTTCGGCGAGGCGTTTCCTGCGCGCACTTTCGATGTCGGCATTGCCGAGCAGCACGCCGTGACCTTTGCCGCCGGACTGGCGGTGGAAGGCTACAAGCCGTTTGTGGCGATCTATTCCACATTCCTGCAGCGTGCCTATGACCAGGTGGTGCACGACGTGGCGATACAGAAGCTGCCTGTGCGCTTCCCCATCGACCGGGCGGGCTTTGTCGGTGCAGACGGCCCGACGCATTGTGGTGCGTTCGATACGGCCTACCTGGCCTGCCTGCCGGACTTCGTCGTCATGGCCGCCGCGGACGAGGCCGAACTCCGGCACATGGTGCGCACCGCCGCCGAATATGACGAGGGGCCGATTTCATTCCGCTACCCGCGCGGCAACGGCGTGGGGGTAGAACTTCCCGAGCGCGGCTCTCCGCTCGAGATCGGTCGCGGTCGTATCGTCCGGGAGGGCACAAAAGTTGCGCTGCTGTCCTTCGGTACCCGGCTGGCGGAGTGTCTTCTGGCCGCGGAGGAACTGGGCGCGGCGGGGCTGCCCACGACCGTCGCCGACGCGCGCTTCGCCAAACCGCTGGACCACGACCTGATACGCCGGCTGGCCCGTTCGCACGAGGTTCTGTTGACTGTCGAGGAAGGTTCGATCGGCGGCTTTGCCAGCCAGGTTCTTCATTTCCTGGCGCAAGAAGGCCTGCTCGAAAGCGGGCTGAAGGTACGGCCGCTGGTTCTGCCGGACGCCTTTGTGGACCATGGCAAGCCAGAGAAGATGTATGCAGATGCGGGGCTCGACGCCGCCGGCATCGTCAGGACAGTCTTTGCTGCGCTTGGCGTCGCCGAGCGGGCGCAGCGTGCGTGAATCAATATGTCAAGGACCTGAATAGCTATGTCAGGCAGGCGATTCAGTTTCTTGAGACCAGACTATAACCGATTGTTTACGCTCGTTTTTGCCCCTTTGCTTACCTTGTCTCTTGGCTGTCTGTTCAACCCTGCGTGGTAGGTCCTGTGTCCGGCAGGGTGCTGGAAATGAAAAGACCTATCTGCATTTTGTTCGTCCTCGCTTCGGTGCCGGTCCTGGCCGGCGAGCGTTATGACCACAAGCTCGAGGAGGCCGCCATGCGCATTGTCGCATCCAAGATCGGCGACATACGCGGTGGCTTTTCCTATGCGCAGAAGCCCTTGTTCGTGAATGCTCACGATGTGCCTTTCACGCAACCGCACTCGGCATCCCCTGCGGGCCGGTCTCAAAGGGCACCTGCTTCCTAGACGCCTCACATCGAACTTGCCTTCCCTCGCTCCTTTCGTCATGGAAGGCCGATGACGCCACAACCGCCAGCCAGCCCGCGCCAGCGGCTCGACGAAGCGCTCGTTGCGCGCGGCCTGTTCGCGAGCCGTTCGCGGGCACGCGACGCCGTGGAGCGGGGTACGGTCAGTGTCGATGGCGTGGTAGCGCGCAAGGCCGGGCAGCAGGTCAGCACGCACAGCGACATACGCGTTGAGGACCCGGCGCAGCGCTATGTCTCGCGGGCGGCATTGAAGCTGTTGGCTGGTCTCGACCATTTCGGCTTTGACCCTTCGGGACGCTACGCGCTGGACATAGGTGCATCTACCGGAGGCTTTACTCAGGTGCTCTTGGAGCGCGGAGCAACGCATGTCACAGCCATTGATGTGGGACACGGACAACTCGCCCCCTCCATTGCGGCGGACCCGCGTGTCACCTCAATCGAAGGATTGAACGCCCGTGACCTGGCGCTTGCCGATATTGGTGTGGTTCCCGATTTCGTCGTCTCGGACGTTTCCTTCATCTCCCTGAAGCTTGCACTGCCGCCGGCACTCGAGCTGGCCGCAAAAGGCGCACAGGCAATCCTTCTGGTGAAACCGCAATTCGAGGCAGGTCGCCTCGCCATAGGCAAGGGTGGCCTGTTGAAGCACGCAGACGAGGCCGAAAACGTGGCCCGAGATCTTGCCCTCTGGCTGGACAGGCTTGCCGGCTGGCGCGCGATTGGCCTGCATCCTTCGCCAATCGAGGGCGGCGATGGCGCCCGGGAATTCTTGCTGGGCGGGGTGAAGGACCGGTGAGCGCGCGCTTTCTTATCGACCGACTCGGTTCGCAGGGCGACGGCCTGGCCTCCACGGAAAGCGGCGAGGTCTTCATCTCCTACACGCTTCCGGGCGAGACGGTGACGGCGGCGCGCGTAAGGAACCGTGCCGATCTAATCGCAGTGCTGGAACCGTCGCTTCTGCGCGTAGCGCCTCGCTGCCGGCATTTCACCGTCTGCGGCGGATGCGCGCTGCAGCATATGGAAGATACGGCTTACCGTGAGTGGAAGCGCGGGAGGGTTCTTCAGGCCTTGCGGGCAAGGCGCATCGAAGCCGAGGTGGCAGCATTGGTTCCGTGCGCCCCAGCGTCGCGGCGGCGCGCCACCTTTGCCGTGCGCCGCGCCGAGGCCGGCATGGTTTTCGGCTTCAACCGCCACCTGTCGTCCGAGATCGTGCAGATAGAGGAATGCCCGATCCTGCGTCCGGAGATCGTTTCCGCGTTCGACAGGTTGAGGGCCCTGGCGGCACTGATCTGCGCTACGCCAGGGCCTTTCCACCTTGCGGTAACACTGACGACTTCCGGGATAGACGTCGCTGCCGTCGGCGCGGGTAAGCTCACGGAGAGCCAGCGCCGTGCTGTGGCCGATTTCGCCATCCGCGAAGGCTTTGCCCGCGTGTCGGCAGATGGCGAGATCCTGGTCGAGCCGCGCAAGCCGATCGTCATCTTCGGCAAGACCGCCGTCGCAATCCCGCCGGGAGCTTTCCTGCAGGCAACCAGGGATGCCGAGCAGACCATGGCCGGTCTGGTCGCGGGGCACATGGGTAAAGCCAGGCGTGTCGCTGATCTCTTTGCTGGCTGCGGCAGCTTTGCGCTCAGGCTGGCGACGCAGGCGGAAGTGCACGCGGTGGAGAACGATGCAGCCGCGCTGGCCGCCCTTGATCGGGGCTTCCGGTTCGGCACCGGCCTGAAACGGGTGACTACGGAGAAGCGGGATTTGTTCCGTCGCCCGCTGACCTTCAAGGAACTGAATGCCTTCGACGGCGTGGTGTTCGATCCGCCCAGGGCTGGCGCCGAGGAGCAGGCAAGGCAGATCGCCAGATCTGTGGTGCCTCTCGTGGCGGCTGTTTCCTGCAATCCGGTAACGCTGGCTCGCGACCTCGCGATTCTCGTGGAAGGGGGCTATCGCCTGGCGGCTGTCACTCCCATCGACCAGTTTCTTTGGTCATCGCATGTGGAAGCCGTGGCCCTGCTGGAAAAGCCGCGGAGGAGACGCTGAGGTCAGCCCCTTTCCTGTGCTTGAATAAGACACATTTTGCGCATACTTTGACAGAGATAGTTCAAAACATGTTGGGAGAATGCGCAATGACGACGGCTTTCCTGGACAGTTCCGCTACGCTGTTCGGTGAAGACAAGGCGCCCTTCCTTTCCGCGCGCCGCGTGGCCGAGCAGCTCGGCGTCACAATGTCCGAACTTGCAGCCCTGACCGGGGTCGCCCGTAATACACTTGCGGCCCAAGCCGGTGGACGCAAGGCGGGCGCGCGAAAGGCCGATGCGGCGCTGAGCCCGGTGGTGCGCATTCTGGCCATGGCCGGCGAGATGGCGGGTGGCAACGAGCGCGCTGCCATCTGGTTCAAGCATCAGCCGATACCGGGCTGGGCGGGCAAGACCGCCTACGACCTTGTCGGCGAGGGCAAGGCCGACAAGGTGCTCGCCTATCTGGAGGCCGTGCGTTCCGGCGTCTATGCCTGAGGGGCAGACGCTGACGCTGTGGCGTGCCTTCGTTCCCCGCTGGGCCTATCTGCCATTATCGGGTGAGGGGGCAGCGCGCTTCGGTGGCCGGTGGAACCCGGTCGGCGAGCCGACCATCTATGCCGCGCGGGAGCTTTCTACGGCCTGGGCCGAGTACAATCAGGGTTTCGTCCAGCATCCGGCGCTGATCGCACAGCTTGAGCTTTCTGATGCGCGGCTTGTCGATCTCACCGCTCCGGCCGTGCTTGCGGCCCATGGCATGGACAGCACCATTCACGCCTGCGAATGGCGAGACGCCATGGACCGGGGCAGCGTTCCTGACACGCACAGGCTGCGCGAACGCCTGATTTCAGAAGGTGCCGACGGCGTGATCTATCCGTCCTTCATGTCGCCGGGTGGCACCTGCGTGGCCCTTTGGCGCTGGAACGGGCCCGGCGCGCCCCGACTCGCCGTCATCGACCCGGACCATCGCTTGCCCAGGACGCCGGCCTCATGGCTTTGAGGATAATGGCGCTGCAGATCAAGCAGCGGGGGCCAGGACTGGTCTCAGCGTCGTTGGTGGCAGGCGGCTTGCAGCGCGCGTCACACCTGCGTGCCGCCAACCGTTATCTGGTTCATCCTCAGATGCGGCTGACCAACGCCGACGGGAACCCACTGACCGGCCTTGCCGCAATTACCGATGCCCGTGTCGAGCTTCATGTCGTTGCCGACCATGGTCACGCGGTGCATGGCATCCGGCCCGTTCCCGATCAACATGGCGCCCTTGATCGGCCGCGTGACCTTGCCGTTCTCGATCATGTAGGCTTCGGTGCAGCCGAACACGAACTTGCCGCTTGTAATGTCCACCTGCCCGCCTCCGAAGGACACGGCATAGATACCCTTTGATACCGAAGCGATGATTTCCTCGGGCGTGTACGGGCCGGCGGTCATGTAGGTATTGGTCATGCGCGGCATGGGTTGATGTGCATATCCCTCCCGCCGCCCGTTGCCGGTCGGTTGCATGCCCATCAGCCGCGCGTTCTGGCGATCCTGCATGTAACCCACCAGCTTGCCGTCCTCGATCAGGACGGTGCGGTTGGTCGGCGTACCTTCATCGTCCACTGTCAAGGAACCGCGACGCTCGGCAATCGTGCCGTCATCCACTACGGTGACGCCCTTTGCCGCGACCTGCTGGCCCATGAGACCGGCGAAGGCGGAGGTCTTCTTGCGGTTGAAATCGCCCTCAAGCCCGTGGCCGACCGCCTCGTGCAGCATCACGCCCGGCCAGCCCGAGGACAGCACTATATCGAACGTGCCGGCCGGCGCCGGCATCGCTTCAAGGTTGACCAGCGCCTGTCTGAGGGCCTCCCCGGCGGCATGTTTCCAACTGTCCTCGGCAATGAACTCGCCAAAGCCGGTGCGGCCGCCGAAGCCGTAGGAGCCGCTTTCCTGGCGGTCGCCTTCGCCCACTACGACAGACACGTTGATTCGAACCATGGGACGGACGTCGCGCACGATCTGCCCGTCTCCCCGCACGATCTCGACCTGCTGCCAGGAAGAGGCAAGCGAGGCCGTGACCTGCCGCACGCGTGGGTCCTTGGCGCGCAGCCAGGCGTCCATGTCCTGCAGGAGCCTGGCCTTGGCGTCGAAGGCAGGCGAGGGAATGGGATTCTCGTCACTGTAGAGATGGCGGTTGGTGCGCTGAGGCGCGGCTGCGAGCACGCCGGAATAGCCGTGCTTCACTGTCGCCACTGCATCGGATGCGCGCAGCAGTGCCGCCTCCGACAGCTCATTCGCATGGGCGTATCCGCTGGCCTCGCCAGCTACCACCCGCAGGCCAAATCCCTGGTCGGTACTGAAGTTGGCCGTCTTGAGACGGCCATTGTCGAATGTCAGCGCCTCGCTCTCGCTGTATTCGAGGAATAGTTCGCCGTCGTCGGCACCCTGGATTGCGTCAGCCACGATTCGCCTGATGCGATCATCGGAAATGTCGAACTGTTCGGTAAGCGGGGAACGCACGGCTGGCTCCGTCTTTGATGCTTCTGCCGGCTATATAGAGAGGCACGACGCTGTTTGCACGGCGCCCAGCCGGCGAGGAACGCGAATCGGGATAAAAGTCAGCGAAACATGGGGGCCGGGAAACGGCCGGCAAGCCGGGCAGTCCCTTTCAACCGGCACCAGAAGAAATCGCAGTCTCAGGGCAGGGCCGTGAAGCCGTCGGCAAAGCCCTTCAGATCGACCGGGATGCCGATGCCTTCCTCGGGCGTCTGAAACACTATGAAGGTCGCCGAGGTTCCGTTCCTGAGCGTATCGAGGAGGGGCTTTTCCAGAATGACCTCGGCATAGCAGCCGTCCTGGAAGCAGCGGACGAAATAGGCGCGACCTATGTCCTTGCCGTCTACATTGAGGCCGAGTCCGTTTGGCAGCAGCACGCCAAGCGGCGCGAGCACGCGCAGGATTTCGGCCTTGTTGTCGGCCGTGCGCAGCACGACGACCGACAGGCCCATTTCCGGACGGTCCTCGGCAACGACGTTCTGCATCATGACGCATTGTTCGGAGGTCGCACCCGGGGGCGTATCGCATATGATCGACCATGCGCCGTGGGTGGACTTGACGGTGCCGTTCGGCTGGGCCGCCTGTCCCGGTCCCGCAAGCGTGAGCGCCGCCAGGCAGGTGACCTTCGCAAGGGTTCTCGAAAGCCGGTGAATCATGAAGGCTCCATTCAGAATCAAGGCACTTTAAGCCGCGTCAAGCCCAAGGAAAAGCGCATGTCTGGTTCAATCGCGCCTGAATGAGGCTGCAATGCGGTTTTGCCCCCGCTATCCTATATCCTGCGGGCGTAAAGAAGCTTGATTCGTGGACGATCGGGCCGGGGGCTGCCATCAGGAGGTGCTCTTGAGCTTTGCGCGCAAAAATGCCGCATGGTTTTAATGGCTCCTTCCTTGCGGCAGGGACAAGAGTATGGTTTGAACCGGTTGGACAGTCCGGGATTCCCATTCCGGATACAATTTGCATTCTTGCGGCCAGGTCGCGGGGGAGATGATGAACGCGATGATGAAGTTGTTTGCAGGCATTGGCGCCGCGCTGTCGTTGACGGCGACTTCCGCCTACGCGGCTCAGCCTTCTCCATGGGAGATGCGTTTCCAGCCGGCAGCTACCGAAATCATGCGTCAGATAGCATGGTTCGAAGAGTATACGCTGTGGTTCATCGTGCCGATCACCGTGCTGGTTCTGGTGCTTCTGGCCTATTGCATCGTCAGGTTCCGGGCTTCCGCCAATCCGACTCCTTCGCGCGTCAGCCATAACACGCTGATCGAAGTCATCTGGACGGTCGGCCCGGTCATTGTCCTTCTGTTTATTGCCGTCCCTTCCTTCCAGCTGCTGACTGCACAGTACACGCCGCCGGAGGAGGCTGCCGTGACGGTCAAGGCGACGGCCAACCAGTGGAACTGGGATTACGAATACCAGACGGACGAGCCGCTTTCGTTCAACTCTGCCATGCTTACGGAAGATGAGCGGGCCGCGGCCGGCAAGGAGGATATTGCGAGCTATCCGCGCCTTCTGGCCGTCGACAATGAAATGGTCGTTCCCGTCAACAAGGTGACCCGCGTTCTGGTGACGGCATCGGATGTCATTCACGCCTTCGCCATGCCGAGTTTCGGCATAAAGACCGATGCGGTGCCCGGCCGAATCAACGAGATCTGGTTCAAGCCCGAGAAGGAAGGTCTCTATT
>QGUU01000586.1 GCA_003242525.1 Pseudomonadota bacterium
CGACAACAACGAAAGTGGAGAGCTCCGCCCGGTCATCATCATCACGGGAAGGGTCTGGAGGCACAAGAACGGCAAACCGGAAGGCGTGCATGTGATGCTGACCGCACCCGATGACGACTCGGCCGTTCGTCGGGCATTGGAAGCCCTTGCCGCCGAAGGCTATGTCGAAGCGGAGCTCGATCAGATAGGCGAACTAGACGGCGAGCCGGATGAAGAGCCGCATCTTTCGGCATATCAGGGCGCGATGGAAGGCGAAGTGTCCATCGTCACTTTCGAAGAACCGCTCTAACTGGAGAGTGGCACCTTTTTGCCAGGTATCGCCAACAGGCCCTCGCCAGGCGAGGCAGATTAGCTACCCTACCGATAACGGATAGCTACCGCACGACGTTCTTTCCGCGCAAAAATTGGCCTGAGCCATCGCAACCCGAAAGGTGCATGGAGCGTTACCAGCCGCTTTCGCATTTTTTGGAGGACTTCATGACCGCAAGGAATTTTGCCGCGCCCGTATCGGTGTTGGTCGGACTTGGATTCCCTTACGATGTGGAGACCCCCTGGCAGGCGTGCCAGTTGCTATCGGAATGGAGCGGCTCCCGTGGACCTGCACATTCTCTTGCGCTCGCCCTCTGCAGAGACGCGAGCATCGGCACTGGCGACCCCGAAGCGGCACGCCTTGCCTTTGAAACCTTCGCACGCAAGGCCGGCATCCTTGCCGCCGAGCAGCCTGCTTCCGCTGCAGCCGTAACGGCAAGGAGCGCTTTGCCTGCCTGAGCTTGCTGAGCATCTATCAAAGACAAGAAAAGGGGCCCGGATGGGCCCCTTTTGACTGCAATTCGCCGGGTGAGCGAGTAGGTTACTCTGCCGCGCTGGTCATATCCGCCAGCATCGGTTCTGCAACCTCGGCACCGGTTGACTTGCGACGCTCCTCCAGGATGAGTTCGTCGCGATGGGCCGCGATGCGCCGGATCTGGCTCATCTGACCGCCGGTACCGGCGGGGATAAGGCGGCCGACGATGACGTTCTCCTTCAGTCCTTGCAGCGTGTCGACCTTGCCGGCAACCGCCGCCTCGGTCAGGACACGCGTCGTCTCCTGGAAGGAGGCGGCCGAGATGAAGGAAGGCGTCTGCAGCGAAGCCTTGGTAATGCCGAGCAGCACCGGCTGACCGACGGCGGGTTTCTTGCCCTCTTCGACCAGACGTTCGTTGACCTCGTCCAGTTCGATCACGTCGACATGATCGCCTGGAATATAGGTCGAGTCGCCCTGCTCGGTGATTTCCACCTTCTGCAGCATCTGGCGTACGATTACCTCAATGTGCTTGTCGTTGATCGACACGCCCTGCAACCGGTAGACTTCCTGGATTTCGTTGACGAGGTAAGAGGCAAGTGCCTCCACGCCCTTGATCGCCAGGATATCGTGCGGTGCCGGGTTTCCATCGAGGATGTAGTCGCCCTTCTCGATGACGTCGCCGTCCTGGAGGTGGAAAGGCTTGCCCTTCGGGATCAGGTATTCCACAGGCTCCAGTGTGGAGTCATGCGGCTCGATGATGATGCGGCGCTTGTTCTTGTAGTCGCGGCCAAAGCGAACCGTGCCGTCGATCTCGGCGATGATGGCGTGGTCCTTCGGACGACGAGCCTCGAACAGCTCCGCAACGCGCGGCAGGCCGCCGGTGATGTCCTTGGTCTTGGCGCTTTCCATCGGGATACGCGCCAGCACGTCTCCAGGCTTCACCTGCGCGCCCGGTTCCACCGAGAGGATGGCCTCGACCGAGAGCAGGAAGCGCGCTTCGCTGCCCTTCGCAAGCTTGGCAGGCTTGCCCTTCGCGTCCAGGACCACGATGGCCGGCTTGAGGTCGGCACCGCGTGGCGTGGAGCGCCAGTCAATGACCTCGCGCTTGGTGATGCCGGTCGACTCGTCGGCCGTCTCCTGCACGGAGATGCCATCGACCAGGTCCTCGAACTCCACCCGGCCCTCGACCTCGGTGAGGATCGGACGCGTGTAGGGGTCCCATTCGGCGATACGCTGGCCGCGCCGCACCTTGTCGCCATCGTCCACGTAGATGCGTGAACCATAGGTTACTC
>QGUU01000587.1 GCA_003242525.1 Pseudomonadota bacterium
TGACCAACAAGATGGCGCCGGCGCTGCGCAAGGTCTACGACCAGATGCCCGAGCCGCGCTACGTCATCTCCATGGGCTCCTGTGCGAATGGCGGGGGTTACTATCACTATTCCTATTCGGTGGTGCGCGGCTGTGATCGAATCGTGCCGGTCGATATCTACGTGCCCGGCTGTCCGCCAAGCGCGGAGGCGCTGCTCTATGGCATTCTTCTCCTGCAGAAGAAGATTCGCCGCACCGGAACGATCGAGCGGTGAGGTAAAATGAGCGAAGCTCTCAGCGTTCTTGCCGCCCATATCCGCGAGAAGCTCGGGGACGTGGTGCTCGACAGTGTCATATCCTACGGCGAACTGACGGTTTCAGTAGCGCCGCAGGATGTGGTGAAGACCGCCACCTTCCTGCGAGACGATCCTCGCTGCCAGTTCATTTCGATCATCGACATCTGCGGCGCCGACTATCCGGCCCGGCAGAAGCGTTTCGACGTGGTCTATCATCTTCTGTCGCCCAGGCAGAACCTGCGCATACGCCTGAAGGTCCAGGCCGACGAGGAAACGATCGTGCCCTCCGTCACCGGGGTCTGGCCGGGCGCAGACTGGTACGAGCGCGAGACCTACGACCTTTATGGCGTGCTGTTTTCCGGGCATCCGGATCTGCGGCGCATCCTCACCGACTATGGCTTCGAGGGGCATCCGCTGCGCAAGGATTTCCCGCTGACCGGTTTCTATGAGGTTCGCTACGACGACGAGGCCAAGCGCGTGGTCTACGAGCCGGTCGAGCTCAAGCAGGAGTTCCGTAACTTCGATTTCCTTTCCCCATGGGAAGGCACAGAATACGTGTTGCCGGGGGATGAGAAGGCGAAGGCGAACTGAGACGCATCATGGCCGAAACCTCCGTACGCAACTTCAATATCAACTTCGGTCCCCAGCACCCTGCTGCGCACGGCGTGCTGCGGCTGGTCCTCGAACTGGACGGCGAGGTGGTCGAACGGGTCGACCCCCATATCGGCCTTCTCCACCGCGGGACGGAGAAACTCATCGAGCACAAGACCTATCTTCAGTCCGTGCCCTATCTTGACCGGCTGGACTATTGCGCCCCGATGAACCAGGAGCACGCATTCGCGCTGGCGACCGAGCGGCTTTTGGGTATCGAAGTGCCGAAGCGCGGGCAGTTGATCCGCGTGCTGTACTCCGAGATCGGCCGTATCATGTCGCACATTCTCAATGTGACGACGCAGGCCATGGACGTGGGTGCGCTCACTCCGCCTCTGTGGGGCTTCGTGGAGCGCGAGAAGCTGATGGTCTTCTATGAGCGTGCTTCCGGCTCACGCATGCATGCAGCCTATTTCCGGCCGGGCGGCGTGCACCAGGACCTGCCTCCACAGCTCATCGAGGATATCGGCAAGTGGATCGATCCGTTCCTCAAGTCGGTCGACGACCTCGATGAACTCCTGACCGAGAACCGCATCTTCAAGCAGCGCAACGCCGACATCGGCGTGGTATCGCTGGCCGATGCATGGGCCTGGGGCTTTTCCGGCGTCATGGTGCGCGGCTCGGGGGCGCCATGGGATTTGCGCAAGTCTCAGCCGTACGAATGCTATGCCGAACTGGACTTCGATATCCCTGTCGGAAAGAACGGCGACTGCTACGACCGTTATCTTATCCGCATGGAGGAGATGCGCCAGTCGGCGAAGATCATGCGCCAGTGCGTCGATCTCCTGCTCGGCAAGGAATCGAGCGGCCCTGTTTCCAATCTCGATGGCAAGGTCGTGCCGCCCAAGCGCGGTGCCATGAAGCGCTCCATGGAAGCGCTGATCCATCACTTCAAGCTGTACACCGAGGGTTATCGGGTGCCGGCCGGTGAGGTCTATGCCGCCGTCGAGGCGCCCAAGGGCGAGTTCGGCGTCTATCTGGTGTCGGACGGCACCAACAAGCCCTATCGCTGCAAGCTTCGGGCGCCAGGCTTCGCGCATCTGCAAGCCATGGATTTCCTTTGCCGCGGCCACCTGCTGGCCGACGTCACCGCAATCCTGGGCTCCCTCGATATCGTGTTTGGTGAGGTCGATCGCTAATTATGAG
>QGUU01000102.1 GCA_003242525.1 Pseudomonadota bacterium
ACGCGGAAGGAAGCCCGCGCCCGACCGCAGGACGCCAGGCCGGACCCGAAGCCGCTGGTCGTTGCCGCTCAGCCCCAGTTGGCGCGGTGGGCCCTATACGGTGGTGAGGCGCTGGCCAATCCGGATGACGGCAAGAACGTGCCCAGGCTCGCCTACAACTTCGTTCGCACCGCGCCGACCGAAGTCTACACACTGGGCTTCCGAAACGATGACATGATGGCCAACGCCAATCGTTTTACCGGCTCGGCGGTAACCTTCATTTCGGTCGCCAGGTTCCAGAAATAAGCTGGGAGCGAATTGCGCTCCCTTTCGCTAGCGGGCGCATCTTAGTGGACGCGCTAGCGGCCGGCTTGAGCGTGCGTGGGATACCAGAAGCGGTGGTCTGATTACTTCCGCAGCAGGCTGGCTTTCCTTGCCAACCCTTCGATGTCGTCCCACCGCCCGGCTTCCACCATGGCCTCCGGTGCGACCCATGAGCCGCCAACGCATATGACATTGGGCAGGCCGAGATAGTCCCCGGCATTCTTTTCGCTTACGCCGCCCGTGGGGCAGAACTTCATCCCGGCGAAAGGCGAAGCCAGGGCCTTGAGGAAGGCGATGCCGCCGGCCTGCTCGGCGGGGAAGAACTTCAGGAAATCAAGCCCGGCCTCGCGGGCAGCCATGATCTCGCCAGGCGTTATCGCGCCCGGAAGCAAGGGAATGACGCTGTCCCTTGCCGCGTCCAGCAGCCCGGGAGTGATCCCGGGGCTTACAATGAAGAGCGCCCCCGCCTTTTCCGCGTCCGCAAACTGGCGCGCGTCCAGGATCGTGCCGGCGCCGACGATGGCCTCCTCGACCTCGCCGGCCACACGGCGAATCGCTTCCAGCGCCTCGTCGGTCCTCAGCGTGATCTCGATTGCCTTGAGCCCTCCACGCGCCAGCGCACGCGCGAGCGGCACGGCGTCCGCGGCGCGTGCAATCCTGAGCACGGGAATGACCGGCTGGCCGTCGAGCAGAGCAAGCAATTTCTCTGTCTTGTTCGACATGGCAGCCTTCACAATGGCGGGGGCATCAAAGGAGATGCTGCTCTAGCAGAAGGCTTCCCGCGAGTCCACGCAGCCTGCGTGTCGCTCAGGGGCGACCGAACAGGAATTTCAACCTGTCGAACAGCCTTTGCATGAGCCGGACAGGAGCGGCTTGCGGCGCAAGCGCTTCTGCAAGGGCGGCAAGGGTTCGTGGCCCGGCAATTCCGTCAACGGCAAGGCCATGATCCATCTGGAAGCGCCGCACTGCAGCGGCAGTTGCCGGCCCATACACACTGTCCGCTGCCAGCGCGTAGCCCGCGGCTCCAAGGTCGCGCTGGAGGGCGCGCACTGCTTCGCCGCGCGAACCCAGCCGCAGCACAACAGGCATGGTTATCGGCCTGCCTGCATGCCTGGCGTAAGCGGCCGCCAACTTCTTGTGATAGGCATTCTTGCGATAGCCGGGGCCGTTATAGCCGCGAGCGAAGGCTTCCCAATCGTGGTCCCGCAATGCCCGCGCAAGGCCGGCTTTCTCGATATATTGCGCCATCAGCCGTGCCTGGCCTGCAATTCCCGACCGCGCCTGCGCCACCATCTCCTCTATGCTCATGTAACCCAGCCATTGCCAGTGCGCTCCCATGACCTGGCCGATGCCCCAGGAGACGGATTCGCAGGCGGCCTTGGCATCGATCGACATTGCCTGCTCCAGCATCGACCAGCGCCTTGCCTGCGACGGCGGATTGGCCACGGCGCCCGCAACCGGTGATGCAAGACCCATCTTGCGCGCGATGGCTCGCCTGTTCACGTCAAGGCGCCTGTCGAAATAGTGTCCTTCGAAGCGGATGAGTGGTTCGCGGCGGCCACGCACAAGGGCAAATGCAGTTCCGCCGCTCTCAACCTCGGCTATGGCGAGCAGGGCTGCCGCTTCCATCCCGAACTCATTCGCAATCCGGCCTATCTCGGCAATGGTTTCGGCTGTGAACATGCGATCTCCGTCCTTGGCTTTGCGGTCATCTTCGCGCCGCCACCTGCCATGTGGACAGATCTCTTGCCTCGCTGCCGCCGGGTCGCTCCCTGCAGGCCGTCATGACTGCATCACGGACATCCGAAGCCATCTGCGTAGCGGCGCTCTACCGCTTTTCCCGGTTCGACCGGTTTGAGTCGCTGAGGGCTCCTCTTGCCGCATTCTGTTCGGCGCACGGAATCAAGGGAACGCTGCTTCTTGCGCCGGAAGGCATCAATGGCACCGTTGCCGGCAGCAGCCCCGCCATACAGTCATTGGTCGGACATCTTGAAACCATTCCCGAACTGTCCGGGTTGGAGATCAAGTACTCGACCGCCTCCGCGATGCCGTTCCATCGCATGAAGGTGAGGCTCAAACGCGAGATAGTCACCATGGGCGTGGAGGGCATAGACCCGCTGTCGAGCGCCGGTACCTATGTCCAGCCGCGCGACTGGAACACGCTGATCTCGGACCCTCGGACGGTCGTGATCGACACGCGCAACGACTACGAGGTACGGCTGGGCACGTTCCGTGGGGCTGTCGATCCTCGCACCGGAAGCTTCCGGGAGTTTCCCCGATGGGCAGAAAGCCACAGGAATGATCTTGCAGGTCGCAAGGTGGCGATGTTCTGCACGGGCGGCATTCGTTGCGAAAAGGCGACCGCCTATATGAAATCCCTGGGCATCGAGGAGGTGTTCCACCTCAAGGGGGGCATCCTGAAATATCTTGAGGAAGTCCCCGTCGAGGAGAGCCTTTGGGAGGGAGAGTGCTTCGTGTTCGACGAGCGCGTGTCCGTCCAGCACGGCCTTGTGGAAGGCGAGGCGGAGCTGTGCCGGGCCTGCCGGCAGCCCCTGACGAGTGCAGACAGGCTTTCACCCCACTATGTGGCGGGCATTTCCTGTCCCTATTGCCACGATAGCCGGACCGAAGCCGACCGTGCCCGGTATGCTGAGAGGCATCGACAGGTGGCGCTGGCGGCCGCTCGCGGAAAGCCGCATATCGGCAGCGACTGAGCAGCCTGCGGGGCTGTCTTTGGCCGCAGGTCTGGAATTTTCATTGTATTGGGGTCCTTCTGCGCCTACCTCCATCAGGTTCAACCGCCTGGCGCCGTCCGGCCGGGCCTCACCTGGGAGGTATTGATGTTCGATCCCAAGAAACTGCTCGACGATTTGCTTGGTTCGAAAATTCCCGGAACGGAATCAACCGTGCGGGACAAGGCAGGGCAGGCCGCGCAGATGGCGAGGGACAATCCGCTTGCGGCGGGCGCGCTGGCGGCCGTCCTGCTTGGCACCGGCACCGGCCGGAAGCTTTCAGGCACTGCGCTAAAACTTGGCGGCCTGGCCGCCATAGGGGGTCTGGCCTACAAGGCCTACCAGAATTACAGGAATGGCGAGCAGGCCCAACCGGGCGCGACTTCCTCCGAGCCGGAGTTGCTGCCACCACCCACCGACAGCGAATTCAATCCGGCGCAGGCTCCTCAGGGTGAAAGCGAGTTTGCGCTGGTGCTGGTGCGGGCCATGATCGCAGCCGCAAAGGCCGACGGCCACATCGATGAGGAGGAGCGCAGAAAGATCGGCGACAAGCTCAGCCTTTCGGGAATCGGCACTGAGGCGGAGGAATTCATACGAAGAGAACTCGAAGCGCCACTCGACCTCGACGCCATCGTGGCATCGGCCCGGACGGAAGCGCAGAAGGCCGAGCTCTACACCGCCTCGCGCCTCGCAATCGAGCCGGACACTCGAGCCGAGCGCGGTTATCTCGACCTGCTAGCCGGCCGTCTCGGACTGCCCGACGGGCTGGTCGACCACATCGAGGCCACCGTATCGTCGGTCAAGGTGCCGGTGCGGGAGGCGACCGACGCGCCCAATTCGCGCTGGTAAAGCAACACGAGAAGGATGGATCCGGCGTTAACCGTCCGTTAACGTCGGAAGCGCATTATTTTAATCAGTCGAATCGGCTTCCTCCTCCCAGGCCGGTTCTGCTTGGGCGGTCGCCAATGACCGCCCTTTTTGTACGGTCGCCACGAGCCCCTCCATCTGCGAGGCAGGCCTGCCAGGGAGAACGCCTTGACCAGCAAGACCGCAATCGTCACAGGAGCCGGAACCGGCATAGGCAAGAGCACGGCCATCGCCTTACTCAAGGCGGGCTGGAACACAGTGTTCTGTGGCCGGCGAAAGGCCGTGCTGGAGGCCGCCATCGCCGACGCGGGTGAGACGAAGGCCAAGGCGCTGGCGCTTGCCTGCGACATAACCCGGCCCGAAGATGTGGACGCGCTGTTCGGCGAAGTGGTCGAGGCTTTCGGCCGCGTCGACCTGCTCTTCAACAATGCCGGCATGGGCTACAAATCGACATTGATCGACGAGATACCCGTCGAAGTCTGGAACAATGTCGTTGCCGTCAATCTGACAGGCTCGTTCCTTTGCGCACGCGCGGCCTTCGCCCAGATGCGCAGGCAGAAGCCGCAGGGCGGGCGGATCATCAACAACGGCTCGGTCTCGGCCTACGTGCCCCGGCCGGGTTCCGTACCATATACAGCCACCAAGCACGCCATAACGGGCCTGACCAGGGCACTGGCGCTTGACGGGCGGCCCTATGACATAGCGTGCGGACAGATCGACATCGGCAACGCATTGACCGACATGGCCACACCGATGACCACGGGTGTGCCGCAAGCAAATGGAACGATAGCGGCCGAAGCCGTGATGGACGTGCAGCATGTCGCCGATGCCGTTGTGCACATGGCGAGCCTCCCCCTCGACGCCAATGTGCTGTTCATGACGGTGATGGCGACCAAGATGCCTTACGTCGGCCGCGGGTAGGGCGCCATCCCCGAAAGATATTGCGCGCGGAAAATCATCTGACTAAAGTCAGGTAATGCAGATCGATGACATCCAGCAGGTGCGCCGGTTCAACCGGCTGGTCACGCAGCGGGCCGGTGCGCTTGAGGAGAGCTATCTTTCACGCGGACGCCCGCTCGGCGAGGCGCGGTTGCTGTTTGAGATCGGCGTGGCGGGTGGCTGCGATGTGGCCCTGCTGCGAACCAGGCTCGGCCTCGACTCGGGCTATCTCAGCCGCCTCCTGCGCTCGCTGGAGAGGCAACGGCTGGTCGAACTCCGCAAGGCGGAAGGCGACGGCAGGGCGAGGTCCGTGGTTCTGACGGAGAAGGGCCGCGAGGAATTCGAGGCTTACGAGGCGCTTTCCGACGAGGTGGCGGAAGACCTTCTTTCCCTGCTCGACGAGCCGCGGCGCAAGCGCCTGATAGCCGCAATGGGTGAGATCGAACGGCTTTTGCGCGGTGCCGCCTTGGAAATTTCCGTTGAGGACCCGGCGAGTGCCGATGCGCGCTGGTGTCTGGAGCAATATTTTGCCGAGCTGTCCGCCCGTTTCGAGAACGGCTTTGATCCGGGGAAAGGCGGCGGGCCCCCTTCGTCGGAGATGCGGCCGCCGAACGGTTGGTTGCTTGTTGCCCGCATTGACCGGGAGCCTGTCGGCTGCGGCGCGCTGATGCGGCTGGACGAAGTGGCTGGTGAGATCAAACGTGTCTGGACCGCGCCGGCCGCCAGGGGTCTCGGCGTGGCCGCCAGGCTGATGGGCCGGCTCGAAGCGCTGGCGCGAGATGCCGGATTCAGCATCGTCCGGCTGGACACGAACAGGACGCTGTCGGAGGCTCGCGCGATGTACCGGAAGCTGGGCTATGTCGAGATCCCACGCTACAACGACAACCCCTATGCCCATCACTGGTTCGAGAAGCGGCTGTAGCGCGTGACCCTCCCCGTCAAGGCCTGGAGCGACGCCGCTGCCCGGTTCATCTTTTGAGAAAGGCTTCTATCCTTTCCAGCGCGCGCAGGATGTTTTCTTCCGAATTAGCGTAGGACAGGCGCATGTAGCCTTCACCGAGCACGCCGAAATCCGGGCCTCCAATCAGGGCAACGCCCGCCTCTTCCAGCAATGCGGATGCCAATTCCTTTGCCTTCCATCCCGTGCCGGTTATGTTGGGGAAGGCATAGAAAGCACCCTTCGGCGTAATGCATGATATGCCTGGCAGCGCATTCAGGCCTTCCACCACGACCTTGCGGCGGCGGTCGAAGGCACGCATCATTTTCTCGACATCGTCCTGGGGGCCGTCGATGGCGGCAATGCCCGCATATTGGGTAGGTGCGTTGACGCATGACCAGCAATTGACAGCCAGTTTTCGCACCTTGTCGTAAAGATGGGCGCCCTTTTCCCCGGTCGGCCAGATTGACCAGCCCATGCGCCAGCCGGTCATGGCCCAGGTTTTGGACCAGCCGTTGAGCAGGATCAGCCGGTCGCGGATCTCGGGGAACTGCAGCAGCGATGTATGACGCTCGCCGTCATAGGTCATTACGTCGTAGATCTCATCGGACAGGATGGCGACGCCGGGATGTTTTTCGAGTCCCTTTACCAAGGTCTCGATCTCGGCGCGCGGCGTCACTCCCCCTGTCGGATTGGCGGGCGAGTTCAGGATCAGAAGCCGTGTTGCCGGCGTGATCAACGCAAGCGTTTCTTCCGCTGAAAAGGCAAAGCCGTTCTCCTCGCGGATCGGCACCGGCACGGGTTTTGCGCCGGTGAACTCGATCATGGAGCGGTAGATCGGAAAGCCGGGATCGGGATAAAGAATCTCCGCGCCCGGCTCGCCGAACATCAAGATGGCGCTGAACATGGTCGGTTTGCCGCCGGGCAGGATCATGACGGATTCCGGCGATACCTCCACCCCGGTCGTCGTCAGGGTGCGGCGCACCACCGCCTCTCGCAGCGCCAGAAGGCCGGTCGCCGGGGTGTAGCCGTGATGGCCGTCGCGCAGCGCCTTGATGGCTGCTTCGACGATGTGTGGCGGCGTCTGAAAATCCGGCTGGCCAATGCCGAGATTGACGATGTCACGACCTTCATGGGCGAGCGCGGTGGCGCGCGCCAACACGGCAAAGGCGTTCTCCTCGCCGAGGCGATCGAACGCGGCAATGG
Source organism: Pseudomonadota bacterium (assembly GCA_003242525.1). Taxonomy (GTDB): domain Bacteria; phylum Pseudomonadota; class Alphaproteobacteria; order Rhizobiales; family Rhizobiaceae; genus Mesorhizobium. The sequence goes on from QGUU01000102.1 coordinate 6,985, forward strand.
TGTGGAGCATCTTCCTGATCCAAGGTGGCGCTAATGAATGGGCGGCATTTTTGGGAGGCTAAAGTGCTTCTGTCAATCAAGGGTTACCCGCGTGTCCTACGAGATGAAGAATTGGCAACCGTGCCCGCGCCCGGAACGCAAGGTGATGGAGGGGCGGCTCGTGCGGCTGGAACCGCTGAGTGCGGCCGCCCATGGCGATGGCCTCTTCGAAGTTTCCAGCGTCGATGATGCCGAGTCGCGCTTCCGTTGGTTGCCGGACTATCCCCCGCAGACACGTGCCGCCTTCCAGCCCTGGCTCGAGAAGGCAGAGGCCAGTTCCGACCCTCTTTTCTTCGTGGTCATCGACAAGGCCAGCGGCAAGATCGCCGGACGACAGACACTGATGCGCATCGAGCCGGCGCATGGCGTGATCGAGATCGGCAACATCTATTGGGGCCCGCCAATGTCGCGAAAGCCGGCGGCGACGGAGGCGCAGTTCCTTTTCATGCGTCACGTCTTCGATGAATTGGGCTACCGTCGCTATGAATGGAAATGCGACAACAACAACGAACCCTCGAAGCGTGCCGCGTTGCGTTTCGGCTTCACCTTCGAGGGCGTTTTCCGCCAGCATCTCGTGGTGAAGGGAAGGAACCGGGATACGGCCTGGTTCTCCATCATCGACAGCGAATGGCCTGCGCTCAA
>QGUU01000588.1 GCA_003242525.1 Pseudomonadota bacterium
GTCGGAAGCGTCCTGCTTTTCGACGCGCTGCCGATGGCGGGCGAGCTGTGCCTCCCGCCGAGTGACATAAACGGCGGAGGTGAAGATGATGAGGGCGCCGACCCAGGTCCATAGGTCGATGGTCTCGCCGAAAAGCAGGTAGCCCGCCAACACGGAAAACGGCATGCGCGAGAACTCGAAGGTGAAGACCAGCGATGCATCGGTCGATGCGAACCCGCGCATCAGGGCGATATGGCCGAGGACCGCACACACCCCAAGTCCGACAAGGTAGGGCCACAGGGCCAACGGCGGCCATTGCCAGACAAACAGCGCCGGAATGAGCGAAGCCGGCGTCGACCACAGATTGGTGATGAAGACGATCTTATCGGGGTCATCATATGCCGACATCTGTTTGAGCAGTGGCCCGACGACTCCCAACGTCATCGCGGAGACCAGCGCCAAGATCTGGCCGAGCCCGAAGCCCGTGGTATCGGGCCGCAAGATGATGAGCGCACCGACGAAGCCGACGGCAAGCGCGGTCCAACGCCGAACGTGCACCACCTCGCCGAGCCACAGCACGGCGAAGATCGTTGCGAACAACGGCGCGAGAAACCCGATCGCTGTCAGCTCACCAAACGGGATGTACGCCAGCGCCGAGAACCAGGCTGACATCGACACGAAGGTGAGAGTGACGCGGACCCCGTAAAGCCGGAAGTGCGCCGAAGTGGCGAGCGACCTCCCGCGCCAATGCAGCAGCGGCAGCATCAGCACGAGGCAGAAAAAGTTCCGGAAGAAAATGACCTGCAGCGGGTGGATGCCGGCCTGCAACGCATATTTGCCGAATGTGCCGAGCCCCGCGAACGTCGCCATTGCGAACGTGACCCAGATGGCCCCGGCGACAGGATCGTTCCGTTTACCCGCCTTGCTGCTGGCCCGAAGCCGGGTGATCAGCCCGGCAATGTTCCGGCTCTCGAACGTCGACACCCGCCACACGCCCTGAGGATATCCAATTTCCCTCTAATACTCAGGATGCGCTCGCAGAGGTGGCAGAGGCAAGGCCGTTGCTCGGTGAGCAGGACATGCCAGTTATGCGGCGGCGGTGGACCGGCTGGACGCCGTAGGCGCTGTGGGTCAAAGTCTCGTTTAGTTAGTCGCCTCGGGAAGGGCTTGGAATGTCAGCGGATCGAGCTCCATCCAGAATGGGCGCCATCGCGCGCGCTCGGCAGTACATCGACAGCGGCGCCTTCGAGGCCGATCTTGCCCGCCGAGTTGCCTATCGAACGGAAAGCCAGCTCTTGCCGGCCAGCCTGCCGCAGCTCGAAGCCTATCTGCGCGACGAGATGGAGCCGACTCTGGCGCGCATGGGCTTCACGTGCCGCATCTATTCCAACCCCATCGAAGGCCAAGGCCCAGTTCTTCTGGCTACGCGCATCGAGGACCCAAGCTTGCCAACCGTCCTTGGCTACGGCCACGGCGACGTCATCCGCGGGTTGGACGACCAATGGACCAAAGGCAAGGGGCCGTGGGTCACGGCGCGAGAGGGCGATCGGCTCTACGGCCGCGGCACCGCAGACAACAAGGGCCAGCATACGATCAACCTGGCGGCACTTCAGGCGGTGCTTCAGGAACGTGGCCGGCTCGGCTTCAATGCCAAGTTCATGATCGAGATGGGCGAGGAGGCGGGCTCGAAGGGGCTGAATGAGCTGGTCTCTGCCCATCGCGAAGATTTCGCAGCCGACGTGCTCATTGCATCCGACGGACCACGGACGCGTCCAGAACGGCCGACGCTGACACTTGGCTGCCGGGGCGCGCTCAACTTCGATCTCGTCTGTGATTTGCGCGAGGGTGGGCATCATTCGGGAAACTGGGGCGGCCTGCTGGCCAACCCTGCGATCATCTTGGCCAACGCCATTGCTACGATGGTCGGGCCGCGGGGAGAGCTGCTGATCGAGGAGCTGAAGGCCCCGCCGATGTCGAAGGCCGTGCGCGAGGCGCTGGGCGACGAGGAGATCGATGGGGGCGGGAGGGGGCGGCAAATCGATACTTGTGGGGGCGACCGGGACTTTTCCCCTCCCACGGGGGTTACGGG
>QGUU01000589.1 GCA_003242525.1 Pseudomonadota bacterium
CCTGGAAGGCATCCGAACCGATCAGCGTGGTAGGAACCTGACCGGTAAGACAGACCAGCGGGATGGAATCCATGAGTGCATCCTGCAGAGCCGTCACAGCATTGGTTGCACCGGGACCCGACGTGACGAGCATCACGCCCGCCTTGCCGGTGGAACGGGCATATCCTTCCGCTGCATGGCCCGCACCCTGCTCGTGGCGCACCAATATGTGCTCGATCGTATCCTGTTGAAAAATCTCGTCGTAGATCGGAAGGACAGCGCCGCCCGGATAGCCGAAAATGTGCTTCACGCCGTTGTCCACCAGCGCCTGCACCACTATCTCGGCGCCTGTCATTTCGCGCCGTTCGCCCTGTCCGTTGCTCATCGGTCCGTTCCGCCTTCTGTTCGCTTTTCCGGTCTTGCTGTCGTCTAGTCCTGTCTCGGGCAATAAAAAAGGCCCCCGAGGGAGCCTGCTGTCGCGCATGGGAGGATTTGCCCGGCGGTTACACCGCCTTGCCCATGCGCCTTCCTACTACGAGAATGAGTTCCGATTTCATGGGCGCGAAGAATAAGGGGCAATCCGGCCGCGCGTCAATGCCCGATTTGCCTTCGCCGTTCATCACGCCACTTTCGATAAAATCCCGCCTGATTGCTTAAGGACAGCTACACCAAGCCCTCACACCCGCGCTTAACCCGGGGATGGTACTGTGCGCCTCCAAAGTTGCGGGGGCACAGTCGATCCATGTTTGTCGAACGTGAGGCTTCAGGCGGGGAAGCGATCTCCCAGGAGCGACGCGATCCCGCACAGAACGAAACGCGCATCCTGGGCCATGTCGTCCACTGCGATGGCTCGCGCGCCGTCATAAGCGCCTATGCAGATGATCTGGAAGGAACGGTCACGGCCCAGTGGAAGGTCGGCCGAATGATCTCTATCAATCTCGGTTCGACCCGCACGGTCGGCCTTGTCTACGCAATAGGCAAGACTGACCTTGCCTGGAACGCCGAGGGCCAGAATCCGATCGAGGTGAGCGTCGAACTGGTCGGTGAGGTTCGCGACCCGGCCGAGCCCGGCAGAAAGCCGGTATTCGACCGGGGTATCACCAACTATCCACATATCGGCGCGGTTGCACACCGGATCCGGGCCAGTGACCTGGAAGCCGTTTACGATCTCGGCGGCCGCCGCAGCATCACCATCGGTTCGCTTTCCCAGGACGAGGAAATCGACGCGAACATCGCTATTGATGACACGCTGTCGCGGCATTTCGCGGTGGTCGGCACCACGGGCGTCGGCAAATCGACTGCGGTTTCCCTGCTTCTGCGCAAGGCGATCGTCGCCCGGCCGGACCTGCGGGTGCTCATCCTTGATCCGCACAACGAGTTCGCGGCGTCATTGCCGGAATATAGCGTGAAAATCGATCCGGGAAGCCTCGACCTGCCGTTCTGGATGTTTCGGCTCGAAGAGTTTGCAGAAGTGCTGTTCCGCGGCCGCGAGCACGATCCGGAAGAGGTCGACATGCTTCGCGACCTGATTCCCATCGCGAAGAACCTCTACCGTAATCCGCATGCCGGCGCCTTTCTGCGACGGGGAACAGAGGCGGTGACCGCCGACACTCCGGTTCCCTATCGCATTGCCGACCTCATCCGGCAGATCGACGAACGCATGGGCCAACTCGAAGCCAAGGCCGATCGGCCGGCGCTGAAATCGCTCAAGACGAGGATCGAGTCAGCCGCCGTCGATCCGCGCTATCGCTTCATGTTCCACTCACGACTGATCGAGGACACGATCCACGAAACAATCGGCAACATCTTCCGCGTTCCTCATAACGGTCGACCGGTGACCTGTTTCGAGATGGCCGGTTTGCCGTCTGAGGTGGTCAACGCCGTGTGCTCGGTCCTTGCCCGGCTTGCCTTTGACCTGGCCCTGTGGAGCGGCGGGCGGTTGAAGATGCTGCTGATGTGCGAAGAGGCACACCGCTATATGCCCGCCGACGCGCGCCTGGGCTTCGCGCCGACCCGCCATGCCCTATCGCGCATAGCCAAGGAAGGTCGCAAATATGGCTGCTACCTTGGCGTGGTCACGCAACGGCC
>QGUU01000103.1 GCA_003242525.1 Pseudomonadota bacterium
CTGTCGATGGCTCTGTCGAGCGCGATGCGGCCTCCCTCGCTTTCAATGCTTTCGGGAATTTCCAGAACCCCACGCAGAGCGGGGAGACCGGCAGCCGTCGCGGGAGCCGTATCAAATTGCCGTTGTAACCGCCGTGCAAGTTCCGCCAGATCCATGAGGAAGGCCTCATTGACTACCGGCTGTAACTGTCCGGGCGCTCTGGCGATGGTCAATGTCGCCTGGAAATTGCCACGGGTGAAGCGCTTCTGCACGGCTTGACGGGCAGCAGGCTCCAGCCGTTCGAAACCCGGTGGGAGCCTGAAGCGGAGCTCAATGCCCCTGCCATTGACTGACTTTACTTCCCAGGCGATCGCCGATCCATCGTGGTTGGCCACGGAACGCGCGAAACCCGTCATGCTTTGCAGTGTCATCCGCCCCCCGTCTGTCGGGCTTACTCCGCCGGCAGGACGCCCGTTCCGGCGCCCTCCTCGGCAGGCGGCTGGCTTCCGCCTTTAGCAGCTTCTTCAGCCTGTTTCTTCATGAGGGCCCGGTAGCGGGCGACGTTGCGGTTATGCTCTTCCAGTGTCTTGGCAAAGACGTGCCCGCCATTGCCGTCAGCTACGAAATAGAGATCGTCTGTCCTGGAGGGATTGGCCACGGCTTCGAGCGCTGCCTTGCCGGGATTGGCGATCGGCGTCGGCGGCAGTCCATTGATGACATAGGTGTTGTAAGGCGTCGGCTTCTCGATGTCCGATTGATAGATTGGCCGGTCGGCCGGCTTGCCCTTGCCACCGAACAGGCCGTAGATGATCGTGGGATCGGACTGCAACCGCATTCCCTTGGCAAGGCGGTTCAGAAACACTGCCGCTACACGTGAGCGTTCGTCGCTTCGGCCCGTTTCCTTCTCAACGATGGACGCAAGCGTGACAAATTCATTTATGTCGGCCAGTGGCAGGTCCGGCGCGCGCCGCGCCCATATTTCCTCGACCAGCTTTTTCTGGTCGGCCAGCAGCTTATCGACCATCTGCTGACGGGTTGCCCCACGCGTGAACCTCAACGTGTCCGTGGCCAGGCTACCCTCAGGCGGGAGCGTGGCAGGAAGGTCGCCGGTGAGCTCAGGCTGCTCGGCAATGCGCTGGAACGCCTGCTCGACGGTGAATCCCTCGGGGATCGTCAGCGCATACATCACAGACTTGCCGCTCTTGAAGAGCTCCATGATCTCGCGCATCGAAGCATGCGGCTTGATCTCGTATTCACCCGCCTTGAGTGATTGATCGTTCCCGTAAGCCCGCACGCCAAGGCGGAAAATTCGGGAATCGCTGATAAACCCCTGGCGCTCGAGTTGTTCGGCGATTTCCTTGACGCCGCTGTTGCGCTTGACCACGAAGGTGTCCGCCACCGTCGAAGGGCCAGGACCATTGAATTCCTGCCGGCCGAAATAAAGCGCAACGCCAGCCGCCAGCACCATGAGCATGATGCAGGTGACGACGAAATTCATGAACACGACAATCTGGCTGCGCGAGGCGCGCGACCGCCTGCTGGGCGGCGGCGGCGTGCCGGGCTCCGGGCGCAATGCCTCGCTCGCGGACTTCGGCACTATGGTGCCGGTTGTGGCGGGCCGCTGCCCGAACTCCCCGCTATTGGGCGGACTGCTGTTCATGACGCGCTACCGTTCGATTGTTCAACGAATCCCCCCGGAACAGTAGAAGCGAATATGGCAAAATTGGCGTGGCGAGGCTCTTTGGCCTCTGCCGTCAGCCATTGTAACGCTGGAACACGAGCGACGCGTTGGTGCCCCCGAAGCCGAAGGAATTGGACAGGGCCACGTCGATCTTTCGCGCCCGCGGCTTGTGGGGCACCAGGTCGATGGCCGTCTCCCGCTCGGGATTGTCCAGATTGATGGTGGCTGGCGCGATGTTGTCGCGGATCGCAAGGATGGAGAAGATCGCTTCCGCCGCACCTGCTGCACCGAGCAGATGGCCGATCGACGACTTTGTCGAGGACATGGAGATCTTCTCCGCCGCATCGCCGACAAGACGCTCGACGGCGCCGAGCTCGATCGTGTCGGCCATGGTGGAGGTACCGTGGGCGTTGATGTAGTCGACGTCCGCAGGGGAGAGTCCGGCGCGCTTCAACGCGGCAGTCATGCAGCGGAATGCCCCGTCCCCGTCCTCCGCCGGAGCGGTGATGTGGTAGGCGTCACCCGTCAGGCCGTAGCCGACAACTTCGGCGTAAATCTTCGCCCCGCGCGCCTTGGCGTGCTCCAGTTCTTCCAGGACCACTACGCCCGCGCCTTCGCCCATCACAAAGCCGTCCCGATCGCGGTCATAAGGCCGTGACGCCTTTTCCGGTGTCTCGTTGCGTTCGGTCGAGAGCGCGCGGCAGGCAGCGAAGCCGGCAAGCGAAAGCCGGGTCACCGGCGCTTCAGCGCCGCCTGCAACCATCACGTCGGCATCGCCGAACTGGATCAGCCTTGCGGCATCGCCGATCGCATGAGCGCCCGTGGAGCAGGCAGTAACGACCGCATGGTTCGGCCCCTTCAGCCCATGGCGGATGGACACCTGGCCCGAAACCAGGTTGATGATGTTGCCTGGGATGAAGAAGGGCGTGATCCGGCGCGGCCCGCGCTCGTGGAGGACAAGCGCGTTTTCGGCGATGCCCTCGATGCCGCCAATACCGGAGCCGATCATCACGCCGGTGGCGCAGCGGTCGGCTTCGGTCTTGGGCTCCCATCCGGAATCTTTCAGGGCCTCATCCGCGGCGGCAATGCCGTAGAGAATGAAGTCGCCGACCTTGCGCAGTTCCTTCGGCTCCAGAACCGATTCGGCATTGAACGTGCCGCCGGTTCCGTCTCCCCGAGGAATGACATGCGCGATCTGGCAGGGCAGATCATCAACCTGGAAAGTGGAGACCCGGCGCGCGGCGCTGCGCCCGGTCAGCAATTGCTGCCAGCTATGCTCGAAGCCCATGCCGAAAGGCGAAAGGAGTCCGAGTCCGGTTACGACGACACGCCGCATCGTATGCCTGTTTCTGCTGACAGCCGTATGAACTGCGTCAGGCCGAAGCCTTGTCGATGTACTTAACGGCGTCGCCGACCGTCAGGATCGTCTCGGCGGCGTCATCCGGGATCTCGACGCCGAACTCTTCCTCGAACGCCATCACGAGTTCGACCGTGTCAAGGCTGTCCGCCCCCAGATCGTCGATGAAGCTCGCCTGTTCGGTAACCTTATCGGCATCCACCCCCAGATGCTCGATAACGATCTTCTTGACGCGCTCTGCGGTGTCACTCATTTGGGCATCCTCGTCTGATGTCTGTCTGTCTTCGTTAGCGGCCACGATGCCGCTAATCAAGCGCTAAAGATAGTCCTGTCACAATCACCACAGGACGTCCACGGCCACGGCCATGCCACCGTGTCGGGCGCCGCAATACACGAAAACCGGCCGCCGTCCAAGATGAAACGGCCTTTCTTTCCTGCGGTCATATCATCGCCATGCCGCCATTGACGTGGATTGTCTGGCCGGTGACATAGCCCGCCTCGTCCGAAACGAGCCACGCGACGGCGGCTGCAACCTCGTCTCCGGTTCCCATGCGTTTCATCGGGATGGCGCCCATGATCGCCTCCTTCTGCTTGTCGTTGAGCTTACCGGTCATGGCCGATTCGATGAAACCCGGCGCTACGCAATTGACGGTGATGTTGCGGGTCGCAATTTCCTGCGCGAGCGACTTGGAAAAGCCGATCATGCCGGCCTTGGATGCGCAGTAGTTGGTCTGCCCCGGATTGCCGGTAACGCCGACCACCGAGGTGATGTTGACGATGCGGCCGTGGCGGCGGCGCATCATGGGATGTGTCAGCTCCCGAGTCAGGCGAAAGACTGCCGTGAGATTGACTTCCAGCACTGAATCCCAGTCTTCATCCGACATGCGGACGAACAAGCCGTCCCTGGTGATGCCGGCGTTGTTGACCAGTATGTCGACGCCTTCGAGTTCGGCCTCCGCCTTCTGGCCGAGCGCCTTTACCGCTTCCCGGTCCGTAAGATCCGCAGGAAAAATCCTGACTCGATCGCCAAGATCACCCGCCAGCGCCTCGAGCCTCTCGACACGCGTTCCGTGCAGCCCCACAATTGCTCCCTGGGCGTGGAGGCATCGTGCGATGGCCTCGCCAATTCCTCCTGTTGCACCGGTGACAAGGGCCTTGCGGCCGGTCAGATCGAACATATTCGTCTCCTTGCGGGCCTGCACACTTGAGAGGCCGGGTAATCCTGCAGGTCAGGCAAAGGCCGACAGTGCAGCATCCACCTCGGCCGGCGTGCCAATGTTGGCAACGGCGATCTCGCGATTGATGCGGCGCGCCAGACCCGACAGCACCTTGCCTGCGCCTACCTCATAAAGCGTCGTAACGCCGTTCGCACCGAACCATTCCACCGTCTCACGCCAGCGCACCTGCCCCGTAACCTGTTCGACCAGCAGCGCCGCGATTGTTTCCGGATCAGTCGAGGGACTGACGGAAACGTTGGAAACGACGGGAACGACCGGGGCGTGCTTGCGCACGCCTGCCAACGCCTCGCGCATGGCCTCCGCCGCCGGCTGCATCAGCGCCGAATGGAACGGCGCAGAAACCTGAAGCATCAGCGCACGCCTGGCGCCCTTGTCACTGCAGATCCTGGCCGCACGCTCTACGGCTGCCTTGCTGCCCGAGATAACCAGTTGCCCGCCGCCATTGTCGTTCGCAATCTGGCAGACCGCACCTTGTGCAGCTTCGGCGCAGGCGGCTTCGACCTGATCCTGCTCAAGGCCAATGATGGCTGCCATGGCGCCTTCGCCCACCGGCACCGCGGACTGCATCGCGTTGCCGCGTATGCGCAGCAACCTTGCCGCATCTGCTATGGAGACGAAGCCTGCGGCAGCAAGCGCGGAATATTCGCCCAGCGAATGCCCCGCCACATAGCTGACCTTTCCCTCCAACGAGAAGCCGCGAGACTTCAAGGCTTCGACCGCCGCCAGCGATACGGCCATCAGGGCCGGCTGTGCATTCGCAGTCAGCGTAAGCTGATCCTCAGGCCCTTCCCAGATCAAGGCAGAAAGCCTTTCGCCCAAAGCCTCGTCCACTTCTTCAAAGACCCTGCGCGCCTCGGGAAAGGCTTCGGCCAATTCCTTGCCCATGCCGACGGACTGACTGCCTTGCCCTGGAAAGGTGAATGCCGTTGCCATTGCCTGTCCCATTTGAGGTTGCCGACTGCGTGTGACCCAAGCCGGACGGGCAAGTCAAGCCCGGACTGCGCAACGAAGGTCAGGTAGCTGTTCGCAAAGGCTTTTTTTCGATCACGGTCGGTTACCGGCGAACATCAATATTTTGCCAGCTTCCCGCAATTTTGCCGCAACCTTCCGCTTGTTCGTGACATTTACATGACGGTTGCATGACAGTTGTCATGTCAAAGGGCTGGGAGTGAAAATGAAACGAAACGTCGAGGTTCAGGCGGCAGGTTCCGCGAGCCCGGCAGGAAATGCCGGCGCCCCGGCACTTGCGGAAGGAGTTCGCTATCTTGGCGTAACTCTATTTTCTGCTGCGACCCTCGTTTTCCTCATCGAACTGATATTCCGCGGAAATATCGGCGCAACGATCGGCTTCTTCCTCCAGCCTTTCCGGCCGGGCTGGACCACCATCCTTCTTTTCACGCTGATTCTCGCCGGTCTCGATGCGATACTCGGGCGCAAGTACCAGGCCCTGATCGTCGTAGCACCCTTAACCTTGGCCCTGGCCTTCATCGGTCACCAGAAGTCGCGTTATCTGGGGGACCCGCTTTACCCCACCGATTTCCTCTATGCGCGCCAGATCGTTGACCTCATGCCGCTCCTGGTTCGTGAGCGGCCCGGCACGGCTATTGCGATGTTTGCCGGCCTGCTGGCTGGCATCTCCCTTATTGCCTATTCGTGGCGCCTGTGGCGCCGGCGAATGCCGCGCATCAGTTACAAGGGTAGGCTCGCGCGCCTGGCACTCAGCCTTCCGCTGCTCGCGTCTTTCGTCCCCATGATGGACTATGCAACCTTTTCCTGGACGCGGGACAGGCTCCAGATCATCCCGATGATGTGGGACCAGAAGGAAAACTACAATTCCAACGGCTTCGCCCTCGCCTTCGCCATGAATGTGCCGATGGCGAACGTCGCCGCACCTCACGGCTATTCGCAGAAAGCCATCGCCGCCATCGAAAAGCCTGCCGTCGTGACATCGGTGCCGGAGGAGAGGCCGGACATCATCGTGGTGATGAGCGAATCCTTCTGGGACCCGACGGAGTTGCCCGGCGTCACCATCACCCCAGACCCGTTGCCGACCGTACGGGCGCTGCGTTCGGGCTCGGTATTCTCGCCGGAGTTCGGTGGCATGACCGCGAATGTCGAATTTGAGGCATTGACCGGCTTCTCGAACGCCTTCCTGCCTGCCGGCAGCATTCCCTACCAGCAATATGTGAGAGCGCCGATACCATCGCTTGCCACTTTCCTGAGAAGCGAAGGGTATGAGGCGCGCGCAATCCATCCGGGGACCAACTGGTTCTGGAACCGCAGCAATGTCTATGCCGCTTTCGGCTTTGACGCCTTCCAGTCCGAGGAGACGCTGCCGCCCATGGCGAAACGCGGCCCGCTGGCGTCAGACACGGCCATGACAGACCAGATCATCCGCGAGGCCGAGACAACGGACAGACCGTTCTTCTTCTTTGCCGTCAGCCTGCAGAACCACGGGCCATACGAACCCCGTCGCTACGGCACCTCCACCACGCACAGCGCAAGCAGTCCCATCGGCGAGTGGGCGCGGGCGTCCCTGGAGAGCTACGCCGAAGGCGTCTCGGATGCGGACAGAGAACTAAAACGGCTGATCGATTGGGCGCAGGCGCGCGAGCGGCCTACTGTCATCGCCTTTTTCGGGGATCATTTGCCGCCGCTTGGTCCGGTCTATGTCGAAACCGGCTTCCTGAAGGACAATGTTGCCCCACGCCGCGGGCCTCCCGACCAGATGCGGCTGCACCGCGAGACGCCGATGGTTATCTGGTCCAACCGCGACGGGCCGGTGAAGGAGCTGGGCTCCGTGAGCCCTGCATTCCTGCCCTATCACGTACTCAAGGTCGCCGGTATCACCCATCCTTATTACACCGGCTTCCTGGGAGACCTGCGGCAGCAGTTTTCCGTCGTCGACCGGCACATGCTTCTTAAGGCAGACGGAAATGCCGTCGCGGACTGGTTGAGGCAGAAGGAAGTCGAGCCCCTGTTGAGAAACTTCCGCTACCTGCAATACGACATGATGTTCGGCAAGAAATTCGGCGCCAGCGATTTCTTCCCCGAGACGGCAGCCGAGTCCGCACATACGAGTTGAGCCGGTTGCCATGTCCGCCAAGGCTCCGCCTTGAAAGGGCGCACAGGCTGCATGCTCAGAACTTGCCGGTTTCGCGGAAAACCTCAAACGTGGCGCGGATATGGTCGGCGACTGCCTTGACCGGTGCGCTGGCTTCGGGCGCAATCACCATGGCAAGGCTGTAATTGCCGATCTCGGGCAACCCGTCTTTCGGACCTAGTTCCACCATATCGTCTCCGAGGAACGAACGCGGCAGCGGCGCAACCGCGAGATCGGCCATGATGGCCGCACGCTGGCC
>QGUU01000590.1 GCA_003242525.1 Pseudomonadota bacterium
GGTCACCGACATGGCAGGTCTGAACCGCATATCCAGGGTGGTGCTGCACAACGCCGCCCAGGCAATTGCCGGGATGGCAGCGCGCCCGGCCGGAGACGTCGAGGGGAAACCGGCGGTAGGGCTCACCATGTTCGGGGTCACCACCCAGGCTGTCACCGCCATGGTCGAAAGCCTGCGGGCCGACTATGACTGCATGGTCTTCCACGCCACCGGAACAGGCGGCCGCACAATGGAGAAGCTCGCCGACAGCGGGCTCCTTGCCGGCATCATCGACATCACCACCACGGAAGTGTGTGACCTTCTGCTGGGTGGCGTTCTGCCGGCTACAGAAGACCGTTTCGGTGCCGTCGCAAGAACGGGCCTTCCCTATGTCGGCTCGGTCGGCGCGCTCGACATGGTGAATTTCTGGGCGCCATCCACGGTCCCGGAACGCTACAAGGACCGGCTTTTCTATCCACACAATCCCAATGTTACGCTGATGCGCACCACCGTGGACGAATGCCGGCGCATCGGCCGGTGGATCGGCGAGAAGCTCTCGCAATGCGAAGGGCCGGTGCGCTTCCTCATCCCGGAAAAAGGCGTCTCCGCACTCGATATGGAAGGCGGTCCATTCTTCGATCCGGTGGCGGACGCGGCATTGTTCGAGGCAATCGAGCAGGCGATCAAGCCCAGCGATAGCCGTCGCATCCAACGCCTGCCACTGCATATCAACGACCCGGAATTCGCAAGGGCGGCGGTGCGGGCGTTCCGTGAAATCGCAACCTGACAGGATCTGTTCGATGAAGGCCTCAATTCTCACATTCCTTCAGTCCATCCAGCGCGATCGCGTCGAGAGGGATGCGTGATGGCCTTCATTCCCCGCGCAAGGATCCTTGAGAAATTCCGTGCCATGATCGAGGCCGGCACGCCCATCATTGGCGGCGGCGCAGGCACCGGCCTTTCAGCCAAGGCCGAGGAGGCCGGCGGCATCGACCTCATCATCATCTACAATTCCGGCCGCTACCGCATGGCGGGCCGCGGCTCGGCGGCCGGGCTGCTCGCCTACGGGAACGCCAACGAGATCGTCAAGGAAATGGCCTATGAAGTGCTGCCGGTGGTGAAGCGGACTCCGGTGCTGGCCGGCGTCAACGGCACCGATCCTTTTGCGATCATGCCCAGGCTGCTGGCCGAGCTCAAGGAGATGGGCTTCTCCGGGGTTCAGAACTTCCCCACGGTCGGCCTGTTCGATGGCACGATGCGCCGCAGCTTTGAGGAAACCGGCATGGGGTACGGGCTCGAAGTGGACATGATCGCCGAAGCGCACAGGCAGGACCTGCTGACCACGCCCTATGTCTTCAACCCGGACGAGGCGACGGCGATGACGAAAGCGGGGGCCGACATTATAGTCGCGCATATGGGCGTGACCACGGGCGGCTCGATCGGCGCCACATCGGCCAAGTCGCTAGACCAGTGCGTTACCGAGATCGAGGCAATTGCCGAAGCGGCGCGTTCGGTACGCAAGGATGTCATCCTGCTATGCCATGGCGGGCCGATCTCCATGCCCGACGATGCGCGCTACATCCTGGAGCGCATACCGGGCCTGCACGGCTTCTATGGCGCATCCTCCATGGAGCGCCTGCCGGCGGAGAAGGCCATTGCCAGCCAGACGGCCGATTTCAAATCCATCTCGATCGGCGGCAGGAAGAACTGAGGAGGAAGCGATGACCGACCGGACCAAAATGTTCGTCTATCCCAGCGATGTCGATGCGTTCGGCTTCGATTGGGGCAAGCTCTCGCTGACGGTCGGGCCGGAGGTCAACGGCGCCCGACAGTTTTCCGGCGGTGTCGTCGACCTGCCACCGGGGCAGGGCCACGCCCGCCACAATCATCCGGGCGCGGAGGAAATCATCTTCGTCATCTCTGGCGACGGGGAACAGATGATCGAGGACGAGGCGGGAAACCCGATCGTGCGCCAGGTAGGTCCAGGCTGCACCTGCTTTATTCCCGAAAGCCGCTATCATTCCACGCTGAATACGGGCAGCGCGCCGATGCAACTCTTCGTGGTCTATTCTCCC
>QGUU01000591.1 GCA_003242525.1 Pseudomonadota bacterium
AGCTGAGCAGCAGTCCAGCCTGCCAAGGCTCGCGACTCTTACACCACGTCACGGGACACGATCCGTGAGTCGTGATTGGGATCGCGTTTGGCCACGCCTTTCCGTGAAGAGTCACACGCCGGGCAGCTCATCAAATCCGTACAATTCCGTCTCCCCAATACGTAAGGAGACGTCATGAAGAATCTGGTCCGAGTGTTCATCGCCATGTCAGCAGCTCTTCCTTTCGCTGCGATGGCGCAACACGAGCAGACGCGCCAAGGATTTGGCATCAGTTTTGGACTTGGTGGCGGAAGCGGCGCTGTGGACTGCAGCGGCTGCGACAGTGATCGGGAGACCGGTGCGTCCGGTTATCTGCGTCTTGGCGGATATGTGCGCCCCGACTTGTTCGTTGCGTTCGAATCGAACGGATTCGTCACGTCGTCTGACGGCGCGGACACGACCGGCGGCTTCTACTCGGTTGCTCTCCAGTGGTACCCGAACGCCGAGAAGGGCTTCTATCTGAAGGGTAACCTCGGTTTCGCAGGACTCGTGGAAGAGTACGACTTCGACGAGTTCAAAGTGGCCGCAGCCGGACTGGGTGTGGGTGTCGGATACGATTGGAGGTTGGGACGGAATTTCTCCCTGACGCCGTATGCGAACGTGATTTTCACGGGCAAGGGAGACGTCAAGTTCAATGGGTCTTCGACTGGAGTGAAGGCTTCATTCAACCTTATTCAGATCGGCCTCGGATTTACCTGGCACTAGACATTCCCGCAGGTACCGGGGGTGGCCTGTGAGGGCTGCCCCCATTCCTGGTAGAGAATCCACTTTCCAAGCGCACTTGGTCTCGCAACTGGAACGCTTGACTCGACCGGGCCCTTGGTTAACCGGCAGTCAATGGATTCCGCCACCTCAACCCGTCGAAGCGCGAAAAGTCGCGGTCGGTAGTATGCAGGGTTGCGCCATGTTCGATTGCGAGCGCGGCAATCGCGGCATCGGTGACTAAAGCGCCGGTGACTTGATAGCCACGCAACAGGTTCTGCAGGATCTGCCAGTAGTGCTCAGCTGGTTCCAGCACGCCGGCAATCGGCTGCGCGAGCCAGGAATCAACAGCATCGGATGCTTCGGCCGCGGAAAGTGGCTGCTCGAATACGCGCGGGTTGGTCGCGATCCTCAGGAATGCCCAGATGGTGAGCCACGGAAATCGCACGAGTTCGCTTCCGGAAAGTGCCGCCTCAAGCCACTGCTTCGCTGCTTCGTGATCCCTTGACTGCTGGTGGTAGGCGTACAGCACCAGGTTGGCGTCGACCAGGATCACCGGCTCATCGGTCCTTCAATGGATTCCAGCAGTTCGGCGGTATTGTCCAAGCTGAGGCCGGGTCGCAACGCTCCCATATCGCGGGTCTTTACCCGGAAATGCTCACGGGGTGGCGACGGCGCAGGTGCAAGTCCGCGCCGCAGCGTTTCGTTGACGACATCGCGAAAGGACTTGCCGGTGCGCCGCGATGCGCTCTGCAGTTTGGCCGCAATATCGTCATCGAGCGTCAGGGTAGTGCGCATAGGGCAGACGCTAAGCTGGAGGCATCATGATGTCAAGGCTCAAGCATCATGATGTCAACTGAATATTGAAAGCCAAATTGACGTGCCGAGCGGGAGGTGGCAATACGTGAAAATACCGCCCTTCCCGGGGGCGAGGAGCACGCCAGCCCGCCAGTTCGGGCCTGGCGGTTTCTTCGGAGCGCTGGCTGGCGCCGGACCTGGGGTGCATTGCCGTCAGGACGACATGGAAGGTCGGCGACACCATCGTCAAGACCGAGCAGGTTGAAAACATCCGGCGTGGCGAGCCGGATGCTTCGCTGTTCGTGATCCCCGATGGTTTCGAGGAAGTCTCGCCAGCCGAGGCGACTCGCCGACTGCTGGCCAGGACCGGTCGACCAGCCGGATCAGGCAGGTGCGGGGATTCGGCCGGCCAGCGGTCCGAGCGGACGGGATGGTGCATGCCGGCCTTGCGGCCGGTGCCAGGTGAAGGCGGTTCCCGGGCAGGCAAGCCGGGAAGCACCGGGAATGAAGGGCAG
>QGUU01000104.1 GCA_003242525.1 Pseudomonadota bacterium
GGGCATGCCCAGTCGGTCATCACGACAGGCGATCTGGTCGTGAACCTGGATGCCAAGACGGTAGAAGTCGGCGGCCAGCGCGTCCACCTGACCGGCAAGGAATACCAGATGCTCGAACTGCTTTCGTTGCGGAAGGGCACCACGCTGACCAAGGAAATGTTCCTGAACCATCTCTATGGCGGCATGGACGAGCCGGAGCTGAAGATCATCGACGTCTTCATCTGCAAGTTGCGGAAGAAGCTCGACGCGGCGTCAGGCGGACAGAACTATATCGAGACGGTCTGGGGTCGCGGTTACGTGCTGCGCGAACCGGAAGAAATTCGCGAAAGCGCCTGAGCGGGATTACCTGGCATCAGCAGCCGTCGGCAGGTCGGACCTGCCGACGGCTGCTTTTTTCGGAAACGGAGATTTCCACAAAGGTGAGATTGGAACCACCAGCCGGCGGCGTCCGATCATTGGCGCTCTAGGCCGCGTTTGGCAGCGAACGAAACCGCTCCAGCAATTGCAGGCGATTGAACGGTTTCAGCAGGTAACCGTGTGCGCCGGCCCGCTTGGCCCGCATGATTGCGCCAATATCCATTTCGACCAGCGAAATCAGGATCTGAGGTACGATCGGGCTCTGGATGGCCCGGACATGCCGAATGAAATCAGTCGCTTCCATGTCCGGCAGGTTGCCGTCGAAAACGATGATGTCGGGCATGTCCGCGACGCACATCTCGATTGCCTCCAGGCCGCTCTCCGCCTCGATCACCATCATCTCGGCACCGAGGATGCGCTTGGCGACCTTGCGAATGACACTCGAGTCATCGACGAACATGCAGCGCTTCATTTCCCGGTCCCCACCTTCTTGCCTGGAAGCCACGACGAAACGGCCAGACCATAGGTGGAGCCGGTAAAGAAGCCGAAAAGCAGTTGGGTAAAAATTTCCCGAAGACCGATGGGCCGCCTTCCCGCAGACTCAGGCCGCGGTCAGCACGATCTCATCGGCCGTTGCATGGATGGAAACTTCCATGCCGGCTTCGCGCGCAAGTAGCAGCGTATAGTAGGGCTGCACGGAATGAGCATCGATCGGTTCCTCCGGCTTCTGGCCGGAATGCAACTCGAGGAATTTTGGCGGCACCCGCAACATGGGGCCGCTGGCGGTGAGCGTGAAGCGGGGACGCGTCTCCAGATCGTCAAGCTTGACCGAGATCTTGCCGCCCCTCGGGACGGCGGCGTTCGCCACAAGTATAAGGTTGAGCAGGAGCTTGACCTTGTTTTTCGGCAGCAGGGCGCGAGCTCCCGTCCACGTCAGTTCCGGCTTCTCGTTCTTGAGGAAGGCGACTGCCACCGCCTCGGCGTCACCGGTGTCGATCAGCATTCCGGCTGAACCGGCCGCACCGAAGGCGAGGCGGGCAAATTGCAGCCTTGCCGAGGCATTGCGAGCGCTCTGCCGAATCAGGTTCATCGCGTCTTCGTCGGCGCCGCCTTCGTCCAGCAATTCCAGCCCGTTGTTGATGGCTCCTACGGGCGAAATGATGTCGTGGCAGACGCGGCTGCAAAGCAGCGCGGCAAGATCGGGGGCGGACAGGGTAAAGAGATCGGACATAGCTATAGGTCCTTGCAAAATTCAAGCAACATCAAACGGATAGCCAATGGCGGCCAGCCGCTTCGGTCCCGTTTCCAGCGCAATCCTGATACACGTTGAGGGCAGGAGCGGCAAGGAATCCAAAAACTCACGTCCGTTGCAAATGGAGTTTGCGCAGGATGTCGGAAGCCGGCGGCTTCCGGCTTTTGGCCTTCGATCCGCCATCTTCATGTGAGAGCTTAATGGTTGAAAAAGGATTACGGCTTAATCTGCCGTAAAGCATGGAAGCGGCCACCAAGAGCCGCAGTGTGCGAGGCGTCGGCGAAAGTGCTCCCTGACGGAGATTGGTAGCATGATTTCCCGATTCTGCGGTCTGAGCCTGGTCCGCATCTTTGCCCTTGTGATTGCTCTAGCCGGCGCCGTGGCCCTGATGCCTTCGCGCGCGCTGTCCCAGGAATATACCGCCCAGGAGATCATCGATTCGGGGCACCGCTTTTTCGGCGCGACGTCTGGCGGCCTGGCGACGGTTGTCGAGAAGATTTTTGCCTCCTACGGCCTGCCTAACGGCTATCTTCTCGGCGAGGAGGGGTCGGGCGCCATCATTGGCGGCCTCACCTATGGGGAAGGCACGCTCTATACGAAGAATGCCGGCGACCATAAGGTGTTCTGGCAGGGGCCTTCACTGGGCTGGGATTTTGGTGGCGGCGGCTCGCGGGTGATGATGCTTGTCTACAACCTGGACGACGTGAGCAGCCTTTATAACCGCTTCGGCGGCGTTGCCGGCTCTGCTTATCTCGTGGCCGGCGTTGGCTTTAATGTGCTCAAGGCCGGCAATATCCTGCTGGTGCCGATACGTACGGGCGTCGGCGCGCGCCTTGGCATCAATCTCGGTTACCTGAAGCTGACCCAGAATCCGACCTGGAATCCGTTCTGAGGAGGGCCTCTCAACTGGCGGTCTTGCCGTGTGGCGGGATTTGCGTCATGCGAGAAACACGCAGCTTCGCGTCACTGATGAAACGGCCGAACGACGGGTAGGGCACATTGGTCCAGTCCTTATTGTTCTTTCTGCTGGGGGTTTTCGCCAGCAGCTTCATAGTCGTGCTGTTCGCGCCGGCGGTCCTGCGCCGGACGGAACGGCTGACGCGCCGCCGTCTCGAAGCAACGCTGCCCCTTACATCGGTCGAAATCCAGGCCGAGAAGGACGGCGTGCGCGCCGAATTTGCCGTGGCGACGCGCCGCCTTGAGATGGAAATAAAGGCGCTGCGCGAAAAGACGGCCCAGCAACTCGTCGAGATCGGCCGGCGCGACGAGGCGCTGCGTGAGGCCAAGCAGAGGCAGGAAGAGGGAGAAAAGGCGCTGGCGGAGGCCGAGAGGCGCAACAGTGAGTTGCAGAGCGAGCTTGCACAACGGGAGAGCCAGCTCCAGCAGGTTGCGCAGAGCCTGGCCTCGGCGGAAAAGACGATTGAGGCGCATGTTCGGGAGCTGGAAAAGCTAGGCCAAATGTATGACGAGGCAAGCTTCTCCTCATCCAGCCGACAGATCGAACTTGTAGCCCGCGAATCCGAACTGGAGCAGGTGAAACGCGACCTTGCGGCACAGCGGGCACAGCGGAAGGAAGCGGAAAAGCAGCGCCTGGATGCGGTCACAGAGAGTGCTTCCGTGCAAGAGAGCCTACGCGCCGAGAAGAAAAAGACAGCCGACCTCGAAAAGAAGGTTGAACGGCTCATGGCGACGCTCGCTGACCGCGAGGAGAAGCTTGAACGCCGCGAGCGGGAACTGAAGCAGCTTCGGGAGAAGCAGAAGGCCAGCTCAGCCAAGTTACGCAATGGCGCGACCGGACCACAGCCGGGCGACAAGGCCATGCGCGAGGAAATGCAGCGCCTGGCCGCGCAGGTGGTCGACCTGGTCATCAGGCTGGAAGGACCTGATTCACCAGCGGCAAAGGCGCTCGCCACTTCGGACGATGCGGCGCAACCAGGCGCAGCGCCTGTCAGTCTGGCCGAACGAGTGAAGGCCCTGCAATCGCGAGTGAACGCTTCCGATTAGTCCCCCTGATAGAGATGATGCAGCACGATTGCGGAAGCGGCGGCCACGTTGAGGCTGTCAAACCCGTCTGTCATGGCGATGCGTAGCGTGTTCATGCGTTCAAGCAGAGTCCGTGGCAGGCCCGTACCCTCGGTTCCCAGAAAAAGCGCCGTGCGCTTGCCGGGGCGGATGTTGCGAATGTCTGCCGCACCCCGGGGAGACAGCGCAAAACTTTCGAAGCCGTTTTCCGCCAGGATACCGGCAAAAGCCGCGCTATCGTCGAAGATGGCGTAAGGAACGCGAAGGACCGATCCGGTGGAAACGCGGATCGCCTTGCGGTAGAGCGGGTCGCAGCAAGTCCTGTCGAGGAAGATTGCGTCCGCCCCGAAAGCCGCTGCGTTTCGGAAGATCGATCCGATATTGTCGTGGTTGGAGATGCCGACAAGCACCAGTGCGAAGGCGCGAGTCGGCAGGGACGCCAGCAAGCGCCCGGCATCGGTCACCGGGGGCCTGCGGCCGATTGCCAGAATGCCGCGGTGGACCGGGAAGCCTGCTACCTCATCCATCACGGGCCCGGCAACGACGTAGACCGGAAGGCCGGAAGGGGCCTTGGCCAGGATTTCAGAAAGGCCAGCCAGGCGGCTTTGCAGAACCATCACGGATTCCGCTTCGAAACGGCTGGAAGCCAGAAGCGTTTCGAGAACAACCTTGCCTTCGGCGATGAAACGCCCCTGGCGGCCAACGAGATCGCGCTCGCGTATGTCACGATAGGCGGCAATGCGTGGGTCGGAAGGATCGTCGATGGGAACGAGTTGCATGGCTCGTACCCGTCTGCTGCGGCGGGCCGCTGCGGTCAAGTCCCCGTGCGGCGCAGGCCTTCGTCGATCGACTCCTGCTGTTCGACGCCGAACACGTCAACGAGAAGCTCCAGCAGGCGGCGGACCTCATCCGACCGGCAGCTATAATAGATCATCTGGCGGTCTCGCCGCGTCTGGACAAGGCCGAGGCTGCGCAGTTTCGCCAGATGCTGGGAGAGAGCGGACTGGCTGAGATCGACGCGTTCGGCAATCGCGCCGACGGACAGCTCATCGTCCACGAGGTGACTCATGATGGAGAGCCGCTTCTCATTACCCATAAGTGCCAGGAAAGCCGCTGCCGCCTTGGTGTCGACCATCAGCTCGAAAGAATCCATCGTCGCCCCGTTCTTGTTGCCTCGGTCACCATGGGGGCAATGGCTTCCGAATTACCAGTTTGCTTGAAGGGCCCTGCAATCAGGGGATGCGGGGCCAACGTAAAACATTCTCACCAAATCTCAAGCGATGATGTGGTCATCTTCAATTCAATCAACCGCCTCTTTCGCGGTGCGGGCCATGTCCACCAGAACCCTGCGCAGATCCTGCGCAGAGGCGAGCGGTTGGGGGAAGAAGATGCGGCGGGCATCGTCACCGCAGAGCAGGTCCAGGCCTTCGGCGTCTATGCCGGAGAGCGTCCAGCCTTCGCCTGCCGCCTTGGCATAGTGTCGCGCATAGGCCTGGATGGCTTCCCGGTGGTCGGTATTCATGTGATCCATGGCTCGCTGCTCGCTTGCAGCCAGCGCTTCCGTCACCGGCCCTTCCGTGATGAGGTCGGCCCTGCTGAGGTGATACGCCTTGCCAAAGCCACCATTGAGGCTGGCTCGTTCGACTTCGAGACGGAAGAACGAGAAGTCACCCAGGCCGACATAGAGCTTTGCCTTAGGATTGCGGTTCAGGTAGCGGCGCTCAGCCCGGCCGTGCTCGGGCATGCCTTTTTCGAGGCGTCGCGCACGGCACATGAGCGAAAGGCGCGGGTATGCGAGAGCATCTCCCTTGCCGGGTTCGCCTACCAGCAGCGAGCAACGCGGGTCTGCAAGCAGTGCGGCGGTGTGGGCCGATAGGCCGGAGATCAAAATCAGCGGCGTCCCGTCGAGGTCGGTCGCCACGCCGACACGGCTCGCAAGAGGCGAGCCGCTTTCCGCTTCGATGACCGCTATCGCCCCGAAACGCGCCGTGCGCAGAAGGGTCTTTGCCAAGCGGATCGCCTCGGCGTCCGTTGCGCGAATAACATCCTTCTTCTCGGTCAATGAAGTGCTCCGCAGTTTTGGTGACGTTTGCCCCTGGCGCAGGATTTTGAAGCGGCGATGCAGGCAGCCGTTCCGTGAAGTCGGTAGCATGCCTTGCTATTTCGGCGCCATGCGGATTGCGCCATCGAGGCGGATGGTTTCGCCATTGAGCATCTGGTTCTCCACTATATGCAGCGCGAGGGCTGCATACTCCGCGGGGTCGCCGAGACGTGGCGGGAAGGGCACGGCGGCGCCGAGTGCGTCCTGCAATTCCTGCGGCATGCCGGCCACCATGGGCGTCTTGAAAACGCCAGGTGCGATGGTGCAGACCCGGATACCCGAACGCGCCAGATCCCGCGCGATGGGGAGCGTCATGCCCACAACGCCGCCTTTCGATGCGGAATAGGCGGCCTGGCCGATCTGGCCGTCATAGGCGGCAACCGAGGCCGTATTGACGATCACGCCGCGTTCGCCCCCTTCCAGCGCCTGCAATTCGGCGACGCGATGGGCGAACAGCCGAATCATGTTGAAGGTGCCAATGAGGTTGACCTCGACAACCTTGGCGAAACGCTCAAGCGGGTGCGGGCCATCCCGGCCAACAGTCTTCATGCCAAGGACGATGCCGGCGCAATTGACCAGGATGCGAGGCGGCCCGAGCCGCTCTGCAATCTGTGCCATCGCTGCCTCACCGCTTTCGGCGCTGGCAACGTCGCATCGCGTGGCCATGCCGCCGATTTCCGCAGCGACCTGGGCGGCACGATCGAAATCAAGGTCGAGCATACCCACTCTGGCGCCCCTTGCGGCGAGCGCCCTTGCAGTGGCTTCGCCAAGGCCGGAGCCTGCACCGGTCACAATCGCGGTTTGTCCGCTCGGGTTCATGTCTGGCTCCTTTGCGAGGCGCTGGCCACAAGCGGGTTTGCATCTTGCAACCGGCTATTGTGCCACTCATGCCTCGACGGGTTCGCGGGTATCGGCATGGTGAACCATGCCGGTCAGTTTTGCCACCGCCCCAGGCACGATTTCGTGCGACAGGACACGATCAGGGTCCACCGGGCGAGGCATGGAAATCTGGCCACGTGGGATCTTCCGGAAGCCGAGCGGGCCGTAATAGGGTTCGTCTCCGACCAGGACGACGGCCCGATGGCCGGCCTTGGCGGCCTCTTGGAGTGCGATCGCCACCAGGCGCCTGCCAATGCCGCGATTCTTGTAGGTTGGCCTTACGGCGAGAGGGCCGAGCATGAGCGCACGGCCTTCACCTGCCGCAACGCGAGTCATGCGCACCGAAGCAACAACCGTTTCCCCGTCCACCGCGACGAAGGACAACGCCCGCTCATGGGGCCCGCCTTCCCGGATCTTGTAGGCCGCGCGTACGAACCGGCCCGGCCCGAAGGCCTCTTCGTTGATTGCTTCTATTTCAGCGTCGTGCGCCGGAGATTCCGGCAGGTAAACTACGTCGGCAAGGCTCATGGTCTTTGCGTTCCGGTCGAAGGGAAGGATTGCTGCACGCGGCAGCGTTCGCCAATCAGCGCTTTCAGGCGCGGGCGTCCTTTCGTCGTCGGTCGAACCGGATAAGGGCAAAGACATCATTCATCGCGGCGTTCCGCTATCATCAAACCACGGTTGCTGCAATCAGGCTTTTGGCCTCTGGCGCTTGCAGGTGACGGTGCGTTCACCCTGGCTGCATTTCTGGTGCGACCGGAACGCCCTACATCAGGCGAAACGCGAGGACGATCCATGGGACTTCTTATTGACGGCAAGTGGCACGACCAATGGTACGACACAAAGGCAAGCGGCGGCCGTTTCGTGCGCGCGCAGTCGCAATGGCGCGACTGGATAACGCCAAATGGCGAGCCGGCCGAAGGACGCCAACGAGGCTTCAAGGCTGAACCAGGTCGTTACCATCTTTACGT
>QGUU01000592.1 GCA_003242525.1 Pseudomonadota bacterium
CACCCGGAATGGGTTCCATTACCTGCTTTACCAGAAGGGGGGAAAGCCCGATGCTCGGCTCATCCATGATCAGGCTCTTGGGGGCGAGCATCAGCGCTCTGGCAATCGCCACCATTTGCTGCTCGCCGCCCGAGAGCTGCCCCGCGGGCGCATCTCGCTGGGCCATCAAGTCAGGAAACAGCTCGGCGACTCGCTCGAGACTCTGTGCCCGCTGCGCTTTGGCTCTCGGCAAGTAAGCGCCGAGCATGAGGTTTTCATAAACCGACATGTTGGGGAACAATTGACGGCCCATCGGCACGTGCGCCAAGCCTCTCCCCGCCATTTCATGCGGTGCGGCACGATGGATCTCTTCGCCGTCAAAAATAATGCGCCCACGCCAGGGCGTGATCATTCCGGAAATGGCGCGAAGAATGGTCGACTTCCCGCTGCCATTCCCGCCAACCAGGCCGACCAGCTCGCCGCGCTCCACGTGCAAGGAAACACCAAACACCACCTGGACGCTGCCGTAGCCCAGGTCGACATCGTCAACGATGAGTATCGGATCGGCCATCAGTCGGTTCCCAAGTAGGCTTCGACGACGCGGCTGTCGTTGATGACCTGTTGCGGTGTGCCCTCGGCGATCTTCTCGCCGCTGGCCAAGACGATCACGTGATCGCAGAGCTCAATGATGGCCTCCATGATGTGCTCAACCATCAAAATCGCGAGCCCGCGATCTCTTAGCTGCCGCACAAGGTTAATCATTTCGCGCAGTGCGGGCGGATTGAGGCCGGCCATGATTTCATCGAGAAAAAGGATTTTCGGCTCCAAGGCCAATGCTCGTGCCAACTCGAGCCGACGCCGTCGCGCGAGATTGAGATCCATGGCGGGCTGATCGGCCCGCTCGCCCAACCCGACCTCTGCCAACACCTCACGGGCAAGCCTTTCTGCATCACGACGGGAAGGATGCTTGAGAAAAGCCGGAATCAAAACGTTTTCGAGGACGGTGAGCTCCTCAAATGGGCGTTCCGTCTGAAACGTTCGCCCCATGCCTTTCCGCGCACGCTTGTACGGCGGCTCGCGGGTCACGTCGCGCCCGAACATCACGACCCGGCCTTCATCGGGAAAAACAAACCCCGATACAGCATTGAAGAAGGTCGTCTTGCCCGCGCCGTTCGGGCCGATCAGTCCTAAGATTTGCTTGTCTTCGAGCTTGAGATCGACGCGGTTGACGGCTGTGACGCCGCCAAAACGGACCGAAACGCCTTCAGCTCTTAACACTTCGGGCATACCGCCTCCGTATAAGCCTGCGCGAAAGCTCCCCGACCACGCCACGCGGCAAGAACAGCACCACAGCCAAAATCAGCATCCCGTAAATGAGAAGATTGGCCTGCGCAAAGGTTGTACGGAACACCTCACCCGCCACGACCAGCAACAGGGCGCCCGCAGCGGGCCCCCACACCGTGCCGCGACCGCCGATGATCGCCGTCAGCGCGATCTGAACAGACAGCAGCACGTAGAAGAGGACGTGTGGCTCGAGGAACGACAGAAAAATTCCGTAAATCCCTCCGCCTACGGCCGTCAAAGCGCCCGAAAGCATGAACGCTTTCAACTTGACTGCGGTTGGATTGATGCCGGCCGCCATGGCCGAGTTCTCGTCTTCCCGCACCGCGCGCATCTCGTATCCGAATTTCCGGGCCGAAATGAACGCGACCAGGCTCACAGTCACGACGGCAAAAACGAGCGCGAGATAATATTGAGTCCATCTGGAGAAAAGATCGATCCCAAACGGCTCCGGCAACGTGGCGATAAATACACCCGTTGCGCCACCCGTGAGCCATTTTTCATTGATGGCGATCAGCCGGAAAATTTCAGCAAAAGCTATTGTCGAGAGGGTAAAATAGGGTCCGCGAAGCCCGAACGTTATCCGGCCCCAGAGGTAGGCCAGCGCGGCCGCCGCAGCCATGGCTATCAGAATTGTCCACCAGGGCGCCAAGCCGTATCTATTTTGCCCGAGCGCTACCACATAAGCGCCAAGGCCCACGAAAAAGGCGTGACCAAGGCTCACCTGACC
>QGUU01000593.1 GCA_003242525.1 Pseudomonadota bacterium
GGGTTAATGCGTATGCGAGGGCCGACCGCCTCGAACACTGGCAGGGTCGCGCGGGATGCCGACTGAAAACGCTTGCGGCCGGTAAACCACGCCCGGAATGGTGCAACGCCACGAGCCATCGGTTCGACCTTGCGTATCTCGCAGCAGGCGTCTGCATCCGTCTCATGCAGGTTCCCGGCAGGATCGATGCGGGCAAGTGCGGCCTCGTCCGGTGTAACGACCCGGACATCCGTCAGGCCGAAGTCGGCGATCAGCGCGTCGCGATAGTCCAGCGTCTCCGAAAAATGCTTGCCGGTATCAAGGAAAATGACCGGCAGGTGCCTGTCGACCTCGGCAATCATATGGAGCAGAATCGCCGAATCCGCGCCGAATGAGGAGACGGCCGCAATGCCGCCGGGAAACAGTTCCCCTGCCGCAAGCGCCACGATCTCCCGCGCAGGCCGGCCGCCATAGTGGCTGTCGAGGCGCTCTGCATCGGCCGATAAGGCGGGGTTGGCCGAAACTATGCGCTCAAGCGGCCTTGGCTTCGGCTCCATAGAGCGCCTCCTTGAACGGCGCGGGTCCAACCCGGCGATAGGTGTCGAGAAAGCGTTCGGACCGGTCCGTGCGTTGGGCCAGGTAGGTTTCGACGATGGTTTCGATCGCGTCCACGATCTCGTCGGGGCCGAAACCCCGGCCGATGATCTCGCCGAGCGCGGCATTCTCGTCGGCGGCACCGCCAAGCGTCACCTGGTAAAGTTCCGCTCCCTTCTTCTCCACACCGAGAATGCCGATATGGCCGACATGGTGATGCCCGCAGGCATTGATGCATCCGGAGATGTTGAGCTTCAGTTCACCTATGTCGCGCTGGCGCTCCAGAGAGGCGAACCGCTTTGCGATCTGTTGCGCCACGGGAATCGAACGCGCATTGGCCAGCGTGCAATAGTCGAGCCCGGGGCAGGCAATGATGTCGGTGATGAGATCGATATTGGCCTCGGCGAGCCCGATCTCCACCAGGCCGTCATAGACCTTCTTCAGGTCTGCCCGCGCGACGTGGGGCAGCACAAGATTCTGCTCGTGACTGACGCGGATTTCGTCGAACGCATATTTCTCGGCGAGATCGGCTACGGCCTCCATCTGGCTGTCGGACATGTCGCCGGGCGTTTCCCCGATGGTCTTGAGCGACACGGTCACCGAGGCGTAATCCGGGTGGCGATGGGTCGTCACGTTCCGGTTGAGCCACTCCGAAAAATCCCTTGAGTCGAGCCGGGCGAGGCGCACCACCTCGTCGCCCTCTGGCCGGTCGGGCAGGACCGGCGGCGTGAAATAGGCATTGATGGCATCAATGTCGGCCTGGGGCAGTTTCAATTCGCTGTCCTTGAGCGCTTCCCATTCAGCCTCGACCTGGCGGGCGAATTCGTCCGCGCCCAGATCGTTGACGAGGATCTTGATGCGCGCCTTCCACTTGTTGTCGCGGCGGCCGTTGAGATTGTACACGCGCATGATTGCGGTGACGTAGGACAGAAGGTGCTCGCGCGGCAGGAAATCCCTGATCTTGGAGGCAAGCAGCGGCGTGCGCCCCTGCCCGCCGCCAACCCATACGGCAAAGCCGAGTTCTCCCTCCTCATCCTTCTTGAGATGCAGGCCGATGTCGTAGGTCTGGATGGCCGCGCGATCGCGCGCCGCGCCGGTCAGCGCGATCTTGAACTTGCGCGGCAGGTAGGTGAACTCCGGGTGCACCGACGACCACTGCCGCAGGATCTCGGCATAAGGCCGCGGATCGGCAACTTCGTCGGCTGCCGCTCCCGCGAGATGATCGGCGCTGATGTTGCGTATGCAGTTGCCACTGGTCTGCAGCGCATGCATTTCCACCGAGGCAAGATCGGCAAGCGCGGAGGGAATTTCCGACAGCGCCGGCCAATGGAACTGAATGTTCTGCCTCGTGGTAAAATGGCCGTAGCCCTTGCTATACTTGCGGCCGATATGTGCCAGCATTCTAAGTTGGCGCGAAGACAGCGTGCCGTAGGGAATGGCCACGCGCAGCATATTGTCTTTTAAACACATTTGACG
>QGUU01000105.1 GCA_003242525.1 Pseudomonadota bacterium
CATTTTCGTTTCCGGGGCCGAGGGGGCTGCGCTGCTAAACGGGTTAAGCTCGAAAGGGCGTCGACCAAGGCCGACATCGTGCTTGGCCTGGACACCAGCCTGACTGCCGAGGCTAAGGCAACCGGCCTGTTCGCGCCCCACGGGCTTGCCCCGGAGGTCAAAGTTCCAGGCGGCTGGAGCGACGACACCTTCGTGCCCTATGACTACGGCTATTTCGCCGTCATCTACGACACTGAACAGGTGACGCAGCCGCCCGGGAGCCTGAAAGAGTTGGTCGAGGGCGATGCGTCGCAGAAGATCGTGATTCAGGACCCGCGGACATCAACGCCGGGGCTTGGCCTGGTGCTGTGGATGAAGGCGGTCTATGGCGACAAGGCTGCCGATGCCTGGGCGAAGCTCAAGGACCGGGTGCTTACCGTGACGCCGGGCTGGAGCGAGGCCTATGGGCTGTTCACAAAGGGCGAGGCACCCATGGTGCTGTCCTACACCACCTCGCCAGCCTATCACATGATTGCGGAAAAGACGGAGCGCTACCAGGCGGCTTCCTTTGCCGAAGGCCATTACCTCCAGATCGAAGTGGCCGGCATCACTGCCAATGGCGCGAAGAACCCCCTGTCGGCAAGGTTCATCTCCTTCATGACAGGCCCCGGCTTCCAGGATGCCATTCCCGAGACGAACTGGATGTTTCCTGCCGGCCGGACCGGCAAGCCGCTCGATCCCGCTTTCGACAAGCTGGTCAGGCCCGCGAAGACGCTGACGTTCAGCCAGGAGGAAGTCGCGCAGAACCGCAAGGCCTGGGTGGACGAATGGCTTTCCGTAATGAGCAGGTGAGCAGGTGAGCCGGTCTTACGTGCCGCGCAACGGCTCGTACGTTGCCGGCATTTCGC
Organism: Pseudomonadota bacterium; assembly: GCA_003242525.1. Classification (GTDB taxonomy): domain Bacteria; phylum Pseudomonadota; class Alphaproteobacteria; order Rhizobiales; family Rhizobiaceae; genus Mesorhizobium. Next base: position 888 of record QGUU01000105.1, read on the forward strand.
GGAGCCGTGATGCCCGGGTCACGGCCGGCCTGGCGGCGCTCGCCTTCATTGCGACCCTGATTGGCGGCGCATTGCTCGGCCTTGGCGTAGAGGGCGCCGGCAACATTGCGGGCGCCCTTGCGGCCTTCGACCCCTATCTTGTTCGCGTCGCCCGTTTCACCCTTTGGCAGGCGGCCCTTTCGACCCTGCTGTCGGTGTTGCCGGCGCTTTTTGTTGCGCGCGCTTTGGCGCGCCACCCCCGCTTTCCGGGCCGGGGCTTCATTCTGCAGCTCTTTGCCGTTCCGCTGGCGCTACCGGCCATCGTAGCGGCGCTCGGCGTGCTGGCGCTCTATGGCCGGGCGGGATATTTCGGAGGGCTCCTTTCCAGTCTTGGCGGCGGACAATGGCCAGGCATCTATGGCCTGTCCGGCATTCTTGTTGCGCATGTGTTCTTCAACCTGCCCCTGGCAACGCGGCTTTTCCTGGAAGCCCTTCAGGCGATTCCGGGCGACCAGTGGCGGCTGGCGAGCCAGCTTGGCATGAGCAATGTCGCGGCCTTCCGCTTTCTCGAATGGCCGGCGCTGCGTCAGGCCCTTCCCGGCGTGGCAGGGCTGGTCTTCATGCTTTGCGTCACTTCCTTCACAATCGTTCTCACGCTAGGCGGCGGACCGGCGGCATCGACGCTGGAGGTGGCGATCTACCAGGCCCTGCGTTTCGATTTCGACCCGGCGCGTGCGGTGGCGCTCACGCTGCTTCAGGTTGCGCTTACCGCGGCTGTCGTTGCCTTCCTCGCACGGCTCGGTGCGGACATGACGGGCGATGCAAGCCTGCCCGTGGCGCCGCGGCGCTTTATCACCAGTTCCGCGGCAGGAACCGCGCTCGACGGAATGGTGATCCTGCTGGCGCTGGCCTTCGTTGCCGGGCCGATGCTGGCGACCGTGGCGGCGGGCCTTCGGGCGGATCTCTTGCGGCTCGCGGGAGAAGAGGCCGTACGCCGGGCCACCTTGACCAGCGTCGTCCTTGCCTTGTTGTCTGCGCTGCTGGCAGCCGTGCTGTCACTGTCATTGGCAATGGGACGCCGCGCGCTGATGCTCGAACGCCGGCGGCGGCCGGTGCTGGAGTTCCTGACCGGGAGCGGCACAAGCTTCGTGCTGGTCATACCGCCCATCGTCATCGGTGCCGGCTGGTTCCTGTTGTTGCGCCATTTGAGCGATGTCTTCGCCATTGCTCCCGTCATGGTGGTAACGGTCAATGCGGTCATGGCCATGCCCTTTGCGCTCCGCGCGGTGCAGCCGGCCTATGACGCAGCCAGCGAGCGGCACGAGAGGCTTTGCGCTCAACTGGGCATTTCTGGCTGGACGCGCCTCAGCCTTGTCGACTGGCCGGGGCTGCGTCGGCCCTTGGCTACGGCCTTCGCCTTCGCAATGGCGCTTTCTCTCGGCGATCTCGGCGTCATCGCGCTGTTCGGATCGGACACAGTGCAGACACTGCCCTATCTGCTGCTGGCGCGCATGGGAAGCTATCGCACCGAGGACGCCGCGGGGCTGGCGCTGCTGCTGGGGGTTGTCTGCCTCGCACTGGTGCTCGTTGCCGATCGGCTCGGCCGGAGAGGGAAGGAAGCATGAGCGAGGCAAGGACCGCACGGGGCGCAGCCGTACAGCTAGAAACTGTCACATTCGGCTATGGCGAGGTCGGCTTCTCGTTCGACGTCACATTCGCCGCCGGCAAGATCACGGCGGTGATGGGGCCGAGCGGCTCGGGAAAGTCGACGCTGCTCAATCTTGTCGCCGGCTTCGAGACTCCGGCTTCCGGCCGGGTGAGGATCGGGGGCAAAGATGTCACCGAAGCGCCGCCTGCGGCACGGCCGGTCTCTATGGTGTTCCAGGAAAACAATCTTTTTGCCCATCTGACGGTGGAACAGAATGTCGGGCTTGGCCGCTCGCCTTCCCTGCGTCTTTCGAGCGGTGACCGTGCAGACATTGCGGCCGCTCTTGCCCGCACAGGATTGGCGGGCAAGGAAGGACGTCTGCCGCGGGAGCTTTCCGGCGGGGAGCGCCAGCGGGTAGCGCTGTCGCGGGTCCTGGTGCGCAGACAGCCCGTTCTGCTGCTTGACGAGCCTTTCGCCTCGCTCGGCCCCTCCTTGCGCACTGACATGCTGGACCTACTTTGCGCGCTTCATGCGGAACAGGGCATGACGGTGCTTTTCGTAACCCACCAGCCGGCGGACGCCAAACGGGTTGCGGATGACGTGGTTTTCCTTGAAAACGGGCGTGTTGCCGTCGCCGGTCCGGCCTCGAAATTCTTCGACGGGTCTGGACCTGAAGCATTTCAACGCTATATCGGCGCCGATAGCGACCGATCACAGGATTTTGCCCGCAAGCGGACATAATTAAAGGTCAAACAGCGGCAGGGAATCGTGCCGCTGATTTGCAGCGACGAATCAGGAAGGATGCCTCGTCTGGCAAAAGCTGCCGACATAGCTGACATGCCACGGTGGGCGCGCTTCAGCGTGCTGGCCGGTCTCGTCGCGCTCGCGGCTTGTCAGACAGGGATGCCAGGGACGGTCGCGGAATCCGGCTTCCAGCCCTCTGACAGGCCAGTCACAGTCGACAATTTCTCCGCCAACAGCAGACTTGCCGAGCTCGCAAGGGCCCAGCATCCGCGCATATTGGCGACTTATGGCGGAGAATATTCCGACCCGAAGCTGGAGCGCATGGTCGCCAAGGTGGTGGGCAGCCTTACGACGGTGTCGGCCAACCCGACGCAGACCTATCGCATCACGATCCTGAATTCGCCCAACGTCAACGCCTTCGCTTTGCCCGGGGGCTATCTCTACATCACACGCGGCCTGTTGGCGTTGGCCAATGATTCGTCCGAACTGGCGGCCGTCATCGCACATGAGATGGGCCACGTGACGGCGAACCACGGCCTTGCACGCCAGAAGCTGGAAGCGGAGGAAGGTCTTGCCACGAAGGTCGTGTCCGACGTGCTGGGCGACAGCCCGGTCGCCAAGGCCGCCCTGATCCGCAACAAGCTGAGACTTGCGCAGTTCTCGCGTAACCAGGAGCTGGAAGCTGATGCCATGGGTATCAAATCTGTCGGCGAGGCAGGCTACGATCCCTATGCAGCCGGGCGCTTCCTGCAGTCCATGTCGGCCTATACGGATTTCCGCTCAGTGAGCGGCGCCACCGACGCCAGCCTCGATTTCCTGGCCTCCCATCCCAACACGCCGCAGCGTATAGAACTGGCGCAACGCCATGCCCGCAACTTCGGCCCTCCCGGAATCGGCAGGCGCGACCGGGATTCATACCTGGCCGGCATAGACGGCCTGCTCTTTGGCGATACGCCGGACGAAGGCTATGTGCGTGGCAACACCTTCCTTCACCCCAAGCTGGGTATCGCCTTTTCCGTGCCGAACGGATTCGTCATCGACAATTCGGCCACGGCGGTAACTGCTACCGGACCCGGCGACATGGCCGTGCGGTTCGACGGGGTACAGCTGGATCCCAACCGGTCGCTGACGGACTATATCCGCAGCGGCTGGGTCGCAGGGCTCGACGATGCCAGCGTCCGGCAGACAATTATCAACGGCAATGAGGCAGCGACGGCGGAAGCTCGCGCCGATGGCTGGCGGTTTTCGATCACCGTGATTCGCGCCGGTGCCCAGGCCTACCGTCTGCTGACAGCGGCGCCTGCGGCGAGCGGGTCCCTCAGCCAGGTCGCGGGGGCAGTCAGCGGCTCGTTCCGTGTGCTCAGCGATGCGGAAAAGGCGTCGCTCAAGCCCTTGCGCATCCGTGTCGTCACCGTGCGGCCAGGCGATACGATGGGCTCGCTCGCAGCCCAAATGATGGGGGTGGACCGTAAGCTGGACCTCTTCAAGGTGATCAATGCGATCGGCCCGGCCGGCAACGTGTCCGCCGGCGACAAGGTGAAGATCGTCACCGACAGGTAGGACGCAGCTAGGCGGCCGTTGCCAGGAACTCCGGATTCTGCCGGATTAGGGCGGCCTTGAGCTTCTCCATGGCCCGCGCCTCGATCTGGCGCACACGCTCCTTGGAGATGCCGAGCGCCAGGCCCAGTTCCTCCAGCGTCGCTCCCTCTTCCCTCAGGCGTCGCTGCTTGATGATCCTGAGCTCGCGGTCGTTGAGAGCGGAAAGTGCCGAGTTGAGCCAGCAGGCGCGGCGTTCCAGATCTATCAGCTCGCCGACCACTTCGTCCGGGAGAGGTTCGCCATCGACGAGGAAATCCTGCCGTTCGGCAGAGCCGCTTTCATCTGCAAGCGGCGCGTTGAGCGAGGAGTCGGGCGCCGAAAGTCGCGAGTCCATCATGGCCACATCGGCTTCGGGCACGCCGAGAGCGGCCGAAACCTCCTTGTAAAGCGCGTCTCCAGACAGTGACTCGGTGCCGTTGGCGAGCCGTGCACGCAGCCGGCGGAGGTTGAAGAACAACGCCTTCTGGGAAGACGAGGTGCCGCCGCGTACGATCGACCAGTTGCGCAGGATGTAATCCTGCATCGAAGCGCGGATCCACCAGGTGGCATAGGTCGAGAAACGAACGCCCCGTTCCGGCTCGAAGCGGGCGGCGGCCTCCAGCAGGCCAACATGGCCCTCCTGCACGAGATCGCTCACCGGCAAGCCGAAATGACGGAATTTCGTGGCCATGGCGATGACCAGCCGCATGTGCGAGAGCGTAATCCGATTGAGCGCCTGCTGGTCATGCTTGTCCCGCCAGCGCTCCGCCAGATCGCGCTCCTCGTCCCGCTTGAGATAGGGCGCCCTCATCGCTGCGCGGACGAAGCGACGTCCAGCAGTGTCCTGCATCATCCCCTGGAGCTCCTTTCAAGGCCGAACTCGCAATGCGCATGGCGGCAGTTGAAACTTGTCCTCCGCGCCCTACAACGGCTTAGAACGATGCAGGCAGGAAAACGTTCCGCCGGCGTATGCTCTTTGCCGCCAGGGGCATGGGGCATTGCGGGAACCGCGCTTTGTGAGAACCTCGTTCCGGGAACTGGCCGCTTTTGAAATTCCATTCCTTAAATTGCGGCAGGACTTCTGCCACATTCCACGCCACGCGCCGGCCGGATGCCGGCTTTATCCGCAGGATTACCGACATGAAAAGGATACTCACCTTTCTCGCCGCAGGTGCGCTTTCGCTGCTCGCGATTGCCCCGAGCCGCGCGGGGGCCGACCTCGACAACATCAAGCAGTCCGGCGTCTTCCGCATCGGCACGGAGGGAACCTATGCGCCCTTCACCTTCCATGACGCGAACAACCAACTCGTCGGCTTCGACGTCGAAATAGGTCGCGAGGTTGCCAAGCGGCTTGGTGTCGAAGCCCAGTTCCTGGAGGGCAAGTGGGACGGCCTGATCGCCGGTCTGGATGCCAACCGCTACGACGCGGTCATCAACCAGGTCGGCATTACCGAGGAGCGCAAGCAGAAATATGACTTCTCCGATCCCTACATCGCCTCCAAGGCCGTGCTGATCGTGAAGGGCGACAATGAGGACATCAAGGACTTTGCCGATCTAAAGGGCAAGAAGGCGGCACAATCATTGACATCGAACTTCGGCAAGCTGGCCCAAAGCAATGGTGCCGAACTGGTTGGCACCGATGGTTTCGACCAGTCGATCCAGCTCGTGCTCACCGGGCGGGCCGACGCCACCATCAATGACAGCCTGTCCTTCTACGACTTCAAGAAGCAGAAGCCGGATGCCGACGTGAAGATCGCCGCGCAGCAGGAGAACGCCGATTATTCGGGCATCATCGTGCGCAAGGGCGATCCGGAGCTGGTTGCGGCCATCAACAAGGCGCTTGAGGAGATCAAGGCCGACGGCACCTACAAGAGAATCTCGGAAACCTATTTCGGCCAGGACGTCTCGCAGTAGCGGGCTTTCCGGGCGGGCCCATTTGCCCGTAGTTTGAGCGGCGTGCCGGTTTCCGGCCGCCGCTTTTCGCATGGACCGGCTGCCGGGCCATCTGTTGAGGGAGAAGAACGTGCCGCACTGGCTTCAACTGATGCTGGATTCGCTGGGGCCACTGCTCTGGGCAGCGCTGGCCTTCACGGCGCCCCTCACGCTGCTTTCCTTCGCTTTCGGGCTGATTGTCGGTCTGCTCACCGCGCTTGCGCGACTGTTCGGCCCCAGGCCGCTGGTGGCGGTTGCCCGATTCTATGTGTGGATCATCCGGGGCACGCCGCTGCTGGTGCAACTCTTCCTGATCTTCTACGGCCTGCCTTCTGCCGGAATCCTGCTCGACGCCTTCACTGCCGCGCTCATCGGCTTCACACTTAATATCGGAGCCTACTCCTCGGAGATAATTCGAGCCGTCATCGCCTCGGTGCCCAAGGGTCAATGGGAGGCAGCCTATTCGATCGGCATGACCTGGGGCCAGGCGATGCGCCGGACCATCCTGCCGCAGGCGGCCCGCACGGCCGTGCCGCCGCTTTCGAACAGCTTCATCTCGCTGGTCAAGGACACCTCGCTCGCGGCCGCCATTACCGTGCCGGAGATGTTCCAGGCGGCACAGCGCATCGTCGCTGTCACCTACGAACCGCTGATCCTCTACGTCGAGGCCGCACTGCTCTACCTGGCCATGTGCTCGGTATTGTCCGCACTCCAGGCCCGACTGGAAGAACGGCTCAACCGCTATGGCGGCTTCCTGGAGGCGCGGTCATGATCGAGCTTCACGAAATAGAGAAA
>QGUU01000594.1 GCA_003242525.1 Pseudomonadota bacterium
TTGCAAAGGATTTCGGCTTTGCCGACTATGTCGAATGGGCGCTCGACGTTCCTATGTATTTCGTCATTCGGGACGAGCGCTATCACGACATGACGCATATGACCTTCCGTCAGTTCATGGGCGGGGCGGCGCGGAGCGAATTGACCGATGGCACGCCTACCTTGGGTGACTGGGCAAACCACCTTTCCACCCTCTTCCCTGACGTTCGGCTGAAGCGCTTTCTCGAAATGCGCGGGGCCGACGGCGGGCCTTGGCGGCGCATCTGCGCCTTGCCCGCCTTCTGGGTCGGCCTCCTTTACGATTCCGTTGCGCTGGACGAGGCCGAAGAGCTCACTGCCGACTGGACCTATGCCGAAGTGGCTGCGATGAGGGATGCCGTGCCCGGGAGCGCCCTTGCCACGCCGTTCCGGAACACGACGTTACGTGAGCTGGCGAGGGAGGTTCTCGCGATCGCGCGCGGTGGGCTGCAGCGGCGGGCGAAGCTCAACCGCGAAGGTTACGACGAGACTTCATTCCTCAATACGCTTGACGAGGTGATCGCGCGCGGCACCACGAGCGCCGAGGAAATGCTCAACGCCTATCATACGCGCTGGGGCGGTTCGATCGAGCCGGTCTTCCTTGAATACGCCTATTGAAGGCGCGGTTCAGGAACGGCCGCGCCCCGGGAAGCTCAAAATCTTGGCATGCCGCTGCGGACGGCTGCATTCCACAGACGCTACCTTCTCGATCAGATAGTCGAGCGCGTCACGCAACTCGCACGCCAATTCATCATCGCCCCGTACCTGAAGCCAGGCACCTTCGAGGTATTGCCGAACGGCCGTGAGATCGGTCTGCATTGTCCCTCCTGACGCCACCGCCCTGTTCCGAACTAGCAGCCACGTCTCACTCAAAAGAAAAAAACCGCAAAAAGAATTGAATCAAAACTATTTGGATCGGCCTGAAACAAAACGTCATTACCCTTGCCAAGGCGAGTCGCTTACCGATTTTGTTGGGCGCGGCGGCATCGCCCAGCATGCTGGGCGACGCTCAGGCACCTAGCCGTCGCGTCCACCTTTCCGTGACCAGCCGGCATTTCCTCCGCGCCCCCTTCAACCGCATCGGAAAACGCTTTACTGTGCCCTTGCATCCATCGGGAGGACCGACATGCTGTCCCTGTTCGATATGCTTTCCCAGGCGCAGGACGGACGTGGCCTGGAACTGCTGGCGCGACAGTTCAACCTCTCGCAACAGCAGGCCCAACGGGCTGTCGAGGCGCTGCTGCCGGCCTTCAGCCAGGGGCTGAAACGCAACACGTCCGATCCTTATGGACTCGGCGGTTTTCTCGGTGCGCTGGCGAGTGGCACCCATGCCAAGTATTTCGACGATGCCGCGAAAGCCTTCTCGCCGCAGGGCGTAGAGGAGGGTAACGGCATACTGGGGCATCTGTTCGGCTCCAAGGAGCTCTCTCGCGCCGTGGCGGCGCAGGCGGCGGAAGCCACCGGTATTGGCCAGAAGGTGCTGCAGCAGATGCTGCCGGTTATTGCCTCAATGGTGATGGGCGGCCTGTTCAAGCAGACGACCGGAAAGATGCAGGGCGCACAGGCCGGAGGATTAGGCGGCGCGGACAATCCACTTGGCCAGATCATCGAGGAAATGATGAGGCAGGCTGGCACCGGCGGCCAGCCGCAGCAAACGAAACAGGCACCGCAAGGCGACAATCCGTTCGGCAAAATGCTTCAGGACATGTTTGGCGGCGGAGGGTCGGGGCAGGCACCCCGCCCGGAAACGCAGGTCGGGCAGAATCCGCTTGGCGACACGCCATGGGGCAGGATGTTGGAAGAGATGCTGGGCGGGGCGCGGCCAGCCGAACCTGAAACGCCCCGCCGGGCGCCGCCCTCCTCGGAACAACAGGCGGCTCCCGACGGCAGGCAGCGCAATCCTTATGAAGACATCTTCGGGAGGATGTTCGAGACCGGTCGCCAGCAGCGCGATGACTACGAGAAAAGCATCGGCTCGGTATTCGACCAGTTCCTTCGCGGAATGGACAGGAACCGGTGAACCGCCTGCA
>QGUU01000106.1 GCA_003242525.1 Pseudomonadota bacterium
TTTTTATAGAAACAAGGGAGTTGGAGGGGCCCGTTTCTCTTTTTGCCGTGCTCTCTCAGTTTGCGCTGGCGGGCTGCAGCCAGACAGGCACGGACAGCATGTCAGTCTCCAGCATTGGGGGGTCGCCCTCCCTCAAGACGCGCACCTACGGGTACTCGTCGCGCGACAGGGAATGCCTCGAAAGGGCCATGTATTTCGAGTCCAGCCGCTCGAGCAGGGCGGGCATGATCGCGGTGGGCACGGTCGTGATGAACCGGCTACGCTCCGGCAAACATGGCAACTCCATCTGCGAGGTTGTCGGCGAACGTGGGCAGTTCGCGCCGGGCGTTCTGACCCGCAAGATGGATTCGCGGGCGATGCCGCTCGTGAGCGAGGCCGCTGCGGCCGTGCTCAGGGGCGAGCGCGCGTCGAAGCTGAAGAATGCCATGCACTTCCACACGGCGGGGCTGAAATTCCCATACAAGAACATGCACTATGTTCTCGTGGCTGGCGGCAATGCCTTTTACGAGAAGCGAACCCGCAACTGGAAGCCATTGCCGGATGAACCGATGGTCACTCACGCCGGTCGCAAGAAGAAGGCCGCACCTCAGGAAAGGTCGCCGGCGGTGATGGCATCGGCCGGGACGGCGTCCGAGCCCGACTCGCAAGCGGACGGGAAGGAAATGCGCCTGCCGGATGCAGTGCCCGTTCCTCCGCCCTCCAGGCCCGCGCAGGTTGCTGCTGCCGAGGAGCCGATCGCGGCCCGCTTTGGTCAGATGGACGATACGGCCCACGACGATTCAGACGTCCCCCTCGGTTTCGCGCAATAACCTGGAGCCCGCCGTCTCCTGCCGTCCTTCGACAGAATGCGTCTGGCGCGCAGTCCCGGCGAGTTCGGCACTCCCCTCGACCGGGCATTCGGCTTATATGCTTTCTCATGTCCAAGCGAATCGCCGGCCCTGAAATCGAACGCCTGATCCAGCTCCTGGCAAAGGTGCCGGGACTCGGCCCCCGTTCTGCGCGTCGCGCAGCATTGCACCTCATCAAGAAGAAGGAGCAATTGCTGTCTCCGCTTGCCGAAGCCATGGCCGAGGCCGTGGAGAAGGTGCGCGTCTGCTCGAACTGCGGCAATGTCGATACCTCCGATCCCTGCATGATCTGCATTGATGCGCGCCGCGACCCGGCAACCTTGATCGTTGTCGAGGATGTGTCCGATCTCTGGGCGCTGGAGCGGGCTTCGGCAATGAATGTGCGCTACCATGTCCTGGGCGGCACGCTCTCGCCGCTGGATGGCATTGGCCCCGACCAGCTCAATATCCGTTCCCTGGTCGATCGTGTTTCATCTGGCGAGATCAGGGAGGTGATCCTTGCCGTCAACGCCACTGTCGAAGGCCAGACGACCGCCCATTATGTGACGGACCAACTCGAGGGCCTCGACATCAAGGTGACCCGCCTGGCGCATGGCGTGCCGGTGGGGGGCGAGCTCGACTATCTGGATGACGGCACGCTGGCGGCTGCACTCAAGTCCCGGACGGCATTTTAAGATGAGCGGCGGCAAGCGGGTGCGGGTCATGTTCTGCGCTTACGGCGTTTTCCGCACCCGATATCATGTCGCTGCCGCCGTGCTCTCAGCGACACTGTTTCTTTTCGTGCCCTGCATTTCCGCCGTTGCGGGGCGAATCGACGATCAGTTCCGGGCCTGGCTGCAGACCGATCTCTGGCCTGACGCGAAGGCAAGGGGCATCTCACAACAGACCTTCGACGCTGCCTTTGCCGGCGTGAAGCCGAACCTGAAACTGCCCGACCTGCTCATGCCGGGCGAAGAGCCCAAGGTTCCCAGGACGCAGCATCAGGCGGAGTTCCGTTCGCCCGGCGCCTATTTCGCCGAAAAGACGCTTGCCGCCGTCTCTTCGGGCGGGCGGGTGCGCGCCGGAAAACATGCCCCGACGCTCGCCGCTATCGAAAGCCGCTATGGAGTCCCGGGGCCGGTCGTGCTTGCCATATGGGGGCGGGAAACGGGATATGGAGCCGCGGCCCTGCGCCACGACGTCTTCGAGGTGCTCGGCACGCGCGCCTTCCTTTCCGCGTCGCGGCGCGACATGTATCGCAACGAGCTTCTTGCGGCGCTGGAGATCGTGCAGCGCGGGCTCGAGCCTATGGGCGCCATGAAGTCATCCTGGGCAGGCGCGCTCGGCCAGCCGCAATTTATGCCCACCTCGGTCCTGAAGCATGCCGTCGATTTCGATGGCGATGGCCAGGCGGACATCTGGAACTCCGTTCCCGACATTCTGGCCTCGATCGCCAGCTACCTTGCGGATCATGGCTGGGTCCGCGGTCGGGACTGGGGCTTCGAGGTAACCGTTCCGGACAGCGTTTCCTGTGCACTGGAGGGGCCGGACCAGGGCCGCACGATCGCCGACTGGGCCAGGATGGGCATCCGGCGCGTCAACGGCAAACCCTTTCCTGCGAAGGAGGCGGCCGCGGAAGGTTTCCTGATGATGCCGGCCGGACGGCACGGTCCAGCCTTTATCGTCACGCCGAATTTCTACGTGCTCAAGGAGTACAACACCTCGGACCTGTATGCGCTCTTTATCGGCCTGTCTGCCGACCGTATCGCCTATGGCGACCGACGCTTCGTGGGCGAGTGGGGAGATGTCGGCGGCCTCTACCGCTCCGATATCGCCGCCATGCAGCGCGCGCTCGAAAGGCAGGGACACGATGTCGGTGGCGCGGACGGGTTGCCCGGCTTCAAGACCCGCCGCTCAATCGGAAAGTGGCAGGAGCAGAACGGCATGCAGGCGACCTGCTTCCCCGATGATAGGCTTGCGAAGATCCTGAAGTGACATGTTGCCCGCCTGCAGCAAGGAGGCTATGCCGCCGCCGACATGGCCTTGTGCTGTTCGGCGAGGATCTCGAAGGAGCGCACCCGCGCGGCATGATCGAAAACCTGCGCCGTGACCATGAGTTCGTCGGCGCCGGTGCGCGCAATGAAGGCTTCCACGCCTCGCCTGACCGTCTCGGGCGAACCGACCACGCTTTCCGCCAGGGCGTGATCGAGCATGGCGCGGGCGGGGCCGTCCAGGTTGCGGTCATAGCCTTCCACAGGGGGCGGCAGCTTGCCGGGGCGCCCGCTGCGCAGATTGACGAAAGCCTGCTGGAGCGAAGTGAAAAGGAGTCGCGCCTCTGCATCGGTGGGAGCTGCCACGACATTCAACCCCAGCATGACGTAGGGCTTTGACAGATGCTCCGATGGCTGGAAGCGTGAACGGTAAACCGCAAGGGCGTTATCGAGTTCGGCCGGCGCGAAATGCGAGGCGAAGGCGTAGGGCAGGCCCAGCATGGCGGCTAGCTGCGCACCATAAAGGCTGGAGCCGAGAATCCAGATCGGCACCTTCTCGCCCTCGCCTGGCACCGCCCTGATGCGCTGGCCTTCCGCCGCCGGTTCGAAGTATCCCATAAGCTCGACCACATCCTGCGGGAATGTGTCGACGCCCGCTTCGAGATTGCGACGCAGCGCCCTCGCGGTGAGCATGTCGGTGCCCGGCGCACGGCCCAGGCCAAGGTCGATGCGTCCAGGATAGAGTGCTGCGAGCGTGCCGAATTGCTCGGCAATCACAAGAGGTGAATGGTTTGGCAGCATGATGCCGCCTGCGCCCACGCGGATCTTGCTCGTGCCGCCCGCAACATGACCTATGACGACCGCGGTCGCGGCGCTGGCAATGCCCGGCATGTTGTGATGTTCGGCCAGCCAGTAGCGGCGATAGCCGAGCCGCTCGGCGTGGCGGGCGAGGTCGAGCGTGTTGGCGAGCGATTGCGCGGCCGTGCCGCCCTCGACGATGGGTGACAGATCGAGGACGGAAAGCGGGATCATGGCGAAGTCTCCATTGCTTCGCCGCATATGGGGCAGCCGCAGCGGCCTCGCAAGAGAGCCAGGGCAGGCAGCGCCCTTGAAGCCAGGCTCAGGCCTTCTGTGTCCGCTTCACCGGTTTCCTGCTGGCGGATTCCTGCTTGGTCGGGGGACTCCGGCGACGCATCGGCCGCCGCTTCGGCAGGGCCTTCAGCGGCCTGGCCTTCTCCTCGGCAAGCGCTCGCTGCACCGTTTCGGCAATGGTTGTGGTGACGAAATCTGCGCCCGTGCCATCCTCGCTTATCGCCCGCCGGCTGTCGCCGTCCGTGCCCATCGGCACCAGCAGACCCACCCGCAGCTTGGCCTTGCGACGTTTCAGCCGGCGCACGGCGTGGCGGGCCTGGGCCAGAGACGTGGCGTTCAGATAGGTGATGACCACTGTGTCGACGCCCTCCAGTGGGAGTTTGCCGAAATGCGCCGGTTCCAGGCTTCTGTGGCTTGCCACGGAAGCCTGCGCGCCCTGGACCTCAAGAACCTGAGCGACCATTGCCCCCGCCGCATCGTCGATCTCGCCGCGGCCGCCAAGGCAGATCAGGGTTCTGCCCTCGCCGTCGGGAAGATCCGGCCCATAGTCGTCAACTTCCGCATCCGCCGTTTCGGTCCTTCCATTGCCTTCGCCATTCTCTTCTTCCTCTTCCCCCGCCGCATCGGCCAATTCCTGCACGAGGGTGTTTGCCGCCGCGGCAAACTTGAGGCGCTGTTCAGCGGTCATGACGCCCCTTTGCCGATCAACCTCGCCCAGTGCCAGTGCAGGAATGGCGACCTTGTCGTAGAAGTCGACGAGATATTCGTCCTCGAGATAATCCTCCGCATGGTCCGCCGCCTCGTATGGATCGCCGGCGAGCAGGCGCTGATAGATGCGCGCGTGGGGTTCGAGCACCGGCTCGTTGCCAAGCAATACGTCGAGAAATTCGAACTGCGACACGTGCCGTCCGAGCACCACCAGGCACACGGTCAACGGCGTGGAAAGGACAAGTCCCAGCGGCCCCCACAACCATGCCCAGAAAATCGCTGCCACGATGATGGCGAGAGGGGAGAGGCCGGTATTTGAACCGTACAGCCATGGCTCAAGAAAGTTGTTGGAAATCAGTTCCATGGCGATGAACAGAACGGCGGTCCAGATCAACGGCATCCAGCCGGGCGACACCGCGACGGTAAGCAGCATTGGCAACAGCATGCCGATCGCGGGGCCGATATAGGGCACGAAGCGCAACACCAGCGTGAGCCCGCCCCATAGAAGGGCGTTGGGTATGCCCAGCAGCCACAGGCCGATGGTGATCGGCACCGCATAGATCGTGTTGATGACCAGTTGCATCAGCAGGTAGCGGCCGACGCGCTTGCCGGCGTCCTGCAGGGCCTCCGTGGTCTTGTGCAGGTCGCCATAGCCGGCGAGGCGTATGAAGCGGTCACGCAGATGCTCGCGTTCCAGCAGCATGAACACCACGACGACCAGGATGAGACCCGCAGTGGAAAACGGGCTTATCAGCGGCACGACGATGTTGCGCAATATGTCGATGGGGCTTTCGTGTGCCACGATCTCCACCGGCAAGGGCTTCTGTTCAGGAGCCTCGGCGGGCTGCGTGGTTGCCTGCAATTCCTCTCCGACCCGCTCGGCTGCGCCGGTGAGGCGGTCGATCAGCCCGCCACCGGCGCCAAATTCGCGCAGCGCACGGATCTTCTCGATGATGTTCATCTGGTAGGTGGGTATGTTCTGCGCCAGATTGGTGAGCTGCGTTGCCACCAGGAAGGCGAAACAGGCGATGACGATGAAAGCAGCCAGAACGGTCAGGATGACCGCCGCGATCTTGGGCACGGACATTTTGCGCAGCGCGGATACGATCGGCGCCAGCGCGAAGGTAAGCAGCAGCGCGATCGCCAGCGGCAGGAGCACATCCCTGCCGAGATAGAGTATGGCGGTGACGCCGACTATGGTGACGGCAGGAGGAATCCGCGGGAAGTCGTTCGGGGGCTCCTGCCTTGCAGAGGCCACTTCGTGCCGGATATCGACACCTGACGTCATCGCTCCCTCCAGCGCTGGCGGGCACGAAGCCCGCCTCCGTCGGGCAGCGCCCGACCGTGGTGCCCGCTTGACCGGCACGATCTGGCTTGAACCGTGTTGCGGTACCTTGAAACGTTCTCTTGCGGTTCGGGTTCCTTGAGCGCTCGCTGTGCCGACTTGTCGCAACCCGCGCTCGAAGGCTGTTCCTATCGGGCCACGCCGCAGGAATTCATGGCTGGCATACCATTTTGCGGGTTGAACTCCCGGCCTTGGCGCGTATGTAAGCCACGCGAATTGACTCCAGGGAATGAAACTTGGCTATCTACAGGGAAAAAGACATCTTCGAGCGGCGCAACGCCGCCATGGAAGCAAAAAAGGCTCTTCTCGAGCGTTTCAAATCAAGGCCGGCGGCAGATGACCCAAGGGTTCTCGCCCGTCAGGAAGAGCGCAGGAAGATCCTTGAGGCTCGCGCAAAGCGAGAGGCCGAAAAGCAGAGACTGAGGCAGGAAAAGCTGGCCCGCGAGGCGGCCGAGAGGGCCGCGCGCGAAGCTGAAGAGGCGCGCCGGCGCGCCGAAGCCGAAGCGAAGGCTGCCGAAGAGGCAAGGATTCGCGCTGCCGAGGAAGCCGAGCGCATCGCGCGCGAGCTTGCCGAGGAAGCTGCCCGCAAGGCCAAGCGCGATGCTCGCTATGCCGCGCGCAAGGCTCGTGTCGGGCGCGCTCCGCCCGGCTTCTCCGCGCGCTGATTGCAATTTGAAGACTGTTCTGGCAGATCGCCGTCCGGGCCGCTGTACGGCCCGGCACGTTGGCGTCTTCAGGATACCAGCTTCAGGCCTACTATGCCCGCAACGATCAGGCCGATGCAGCTCAGCCGGATCGCCGTAGCGGGCTCGCCGAGCAGCCAGATTCCGAGCAGCGCGGTTCCAACGGTGCCGATCCCGGTCCACACTGCATAAGCAGTCCCTACGGGAAGCGTCTTCAGGGCCAGGCCGAGCAAGCCCAGGCTGACGATCATGGAGGCCGCCGTGAGAAGCGTAGGGACCAGCCTGGTGAATCCCTCGGTGAATTTCAGACCGATGGCCCAGCCGATCTCGAACAGGCCGGCGAAGAACAGAAAAATCCACGCCATGAAGCGCTCCCTTGCTTGGCGAGTCGTCGAGCCAATGGGTTCAGCAAGGCGCGGGGTCCTCCACGCGCCGGTCAGACGGTGCTGTTTGCTACCGGCCGTTCAATGATGGCCGCCGGCAGGGTCGTCAAGTCGTGCGGCCTATTTTTCCTTGACGCGGATCGCCTGGACGGGCTGCGGCGGCACCTTCGCCCCGACCGCGGGTTTCTTGGCCTCCTTCTTTGGCTTGCGTGGTTCCTTCTTCGCCTTCATTGCGCCCTTGGCCATGGTCGCCTCCTCCGGTCGGTCGCAAGGCAGAATTGAAAGCCGGAGAACCGGCAGGCCGCAAGGGCTTTTTGCAGCGATGTTCGTGCCTTGCCCTGGCGGCGATATCCATCCGCGCTAGATGGAAGCACGGTGAATGGAAGCACATGCCGTATCGGCAAGAGCGTGAGTAGCGCCCGCGTCGGGCGCTAATGCAGGAGGACAGGCGCCATGAGAATTGACGGTGGGTGCTTCTGCGGCGCCATTGCGTATGAGGCAGATGTGGACCCTGAAAAGGTAA
>QGUU01000107.1 GCA_003242525.1 Pseudomonadota bacterium
GCCGAGATAAGCCGTTCGCCGGAGGAGCTCGTTGCTGCCGCCATGGGGGCGCACCATCAGTATCCTGATGGAATGGTGCTCTATCTCGGAACGATGTTCGCGCCGGTGAAGGATCGCGGGGAAACCGGCAAGGGATTCACCCACCATATGGGCGATATGGTCACCATCAGCTCGGAAAAGCTCGGGCGGCTCATCAACAGGGTGCGGCTTTCGACCGAATGCCCGCCCTGGTCCTACGGCGCCAGTCATCTGTTGCGCGACCTGGCGCGAGCCGGCCTTCTCTGACGTATCCTGTCAGGGCACGGGCGCCGCTGCCTTGCGGCCGGAATATTCAGCCAGCAGTACGCCGCCGAGGACAAGTAGCAGAGCCAGCGCGTGGTAGGGTTCGAAGGACTCTCCGAGGATGAGAACCGCCAGAAGCGCACCCCACAGCGGCAGGAAGTTGATGAATAGGCCCGCACGGTTGGCGCCGATCAGCTCGACTGCGCGGATGTAAAGCGCCTGGCCTGCCAGCGACGGAAAAATGACAACATAGGCGATTATGGCAAGCCCCGTCGCATCGGGCAGGATCGTCGCGCCGGCCGCCGCCTCGGCGAGGACGAAGGGAATGCTGCCAAGGGTGGCGCCGAGACACAGCACGGCCATCAGGCTCATCCAGTGGACCGGCGGCCGCTCCCTTATCGCGGCCGTGTAGATGCCGTAGGCCAGGATGGCGATCATCATCAGCGCGTCGCCGAAATTTACGTCCAGATCAGAAACACGGCCAAGATCGCCGTGAAAGGCTGTCACCACCACGCCGGCAAAGGAGAGCACGAAGCCCACCATCTGTGCCAGGCTGGTGCGGGTGCCGTAGAGCAGGAAGGAAGCCGCGAAAACGAAGACCGGCATCCCGCCCTGTTCGATACTGACATTGGTCGCCGTGGTGTAAAGCAGCGCCGCATACATGGCCACGCTGAACACGGTGAAGCCAAGAAACCCGAGGAGCATGAGCAGCCAGACGCGATCCTTCAGCCGCGACCAGTCCGCCGCGAGGTGCTGGCGGCCAAGGATGGCCAGGATGGGAATGGCCAGTGCCCAGCGGAGCGCCGACAGCAGCATGGGCGAGATGTGGCCGACCGCCAGCTTGCCGGCAATGGCATTCCCCGCCCAGAACAGCATCGTCGCCAGCAGGAAGATATAGGCTTTCCGGTGCATTCGGCTCCAATCGCTGCGGCGCAGAAGGTCAGGGGTTAGGACGATCGAGCCTTCAAGTAAAATGACAGGTGCCCGAATTTTGTTGGGCCTCACCGGCTTCGGCGGGGCAAAGAAGGGTCGCATGGCGGTGGAGTTGCGGGTATAGAGGCGTGCAATTCCGCCGTCCGGCCGGCGTCGCGCCGGCAGTCACAGTTTTCGAAGGGAAGAAACATGGCCAATGTGGTGGTCGTCGGCTCGCAGTGGGGCGACGAGGGCAAGGGCAAGATCGTCGACTGGCTTTCGGAGCGCGCCGACGTGGTTGTGCGCTTCCAGGGCGGCCACAACGCCGGCCATACGCTGGTGGTCGACGGCAAGGTCTACAAGCTGTCGCTGCTTCCCTCGGGTGTCGTGCGGCAGGGCAAGCTGTCCATCATAGGCAATGGTGTGGTGTTTGATCCCCACGCATTCGTGGCCGAAGTGCAGAAACTCAAGGATCAGGGCGTCGATGTCTCGCCGGACCGCCTGAAAATCGCCGAAAACGCCGCGCTTATCCTGTCGGTGCACCGGGAGTTGGACGGGTTTCGCGAAGACGCGGCTTCCAGTTCCGGGACGAAGATCGGAACCACGCGCCGCGGCATCGGCCCCGCCTATGAAGACAAGGTCGGCCGCCGCGCGATCAGGATCATGGATTTGGCGGATCTGGAAACGCTGCCGCTCAAGGTGGACAGGCTCCTGACGCACCATAACGCGCTGCGCCGGGGCCTCGGCCAGGCCGAAGTCACCCAAGAGGCGGTCATGGAAGAGCTGACTTCGGTAGCGGGCGCGGTGCTGCCCTATATGGACCGGGTCTGGAAGGTTCTGGACGACAGCCGCCGCGCCGGAGAGCGCATATTGTTTGAAGGCGCGCAGGGCACGCTGCTCGACATCGACCACGGCACCTATCCCTTCGTCACCTCCTCGAACACGGTGGCCGGACAGGCTGCCGCCGGCTCCGGACTCGGCCCCAATGCAATTGGCTATGTCCTGGGCATCACCAAGGCATATACGACGCGCGTGGGCGAAGGGCCGTTCCCGACCGAACAGCAGAATGAGATCGGTGAGTTTCTGGGCACGCGCGGCCATGAATTCGGCGTGGTGACCGGCCGCAAGCGGCGCTGCGGATGGTTCGACGCGGTGCTGGTGCGCCAGTCCGTCGCGGTCAACGGCATTAAGGGCATCGCGCTGACCAAGCTCGACGTCCTGGACGGATTGCCGGAGATCAAGGTCTGTACCGGATATCGTCTCGACGGCCAGATCATCGACTACCTGCCGGCCAGCCAGGCGGCCCAGGCCCGGGTCGAACCTGTCTACGAGACTCTGGAAGGATGGTCCGGGACGACGGCTGGCGCGCGCTCCTGGAACGATCTGCCGGCTCAGGCCGTCAAATATGTGCGCCATATCGAGGAACTCATCGGTGCCCCGGTGGCGCTGCTTTCCACCAGTCCGGAGCGGGACGACACCATACTTGTGACCGACCCGTTTCAAGACTAACTATGGCTTTTCCCGGATGGCGGGTCCGGGAACGAGACAGGCACTGTTGAAGCATGGCAGATTTCGTTGCGGTTCTGAGGAAGACGCTGGACGGCCTCGGCGAGACGACGCCGGAAGTGCGCGCACGGGTCTATGACAAGGCGCGCTCGACCATCGCGAAGAAGCTGGCGGCGATCGACCCGCCGCCGCCTGCCGCCGTCGCCGAGCGCCAGAAGCAGGCGCTCGAGGACGCGATCAGGCAGGTCGAGGCAGGATACGCCAAGCCGGTGGCACAGGCCGATCCCCTTGCCGAACTGGAGAACATCTTTTCCTCAATAGACCGCAACCGGAACCAGCAGACGCATGTGCGCCCCGCGACCCCGGCTGAACCCACGCCCGCAAAGGTGCAGGCGGCGCCCGACGCGCGGCAGCATGGTTCCTCGCCCGTGCAGCCCGCCCCGTCTGTAGCAACCAGTACGGCGACACCGGCCGAACCTCCGCGAGACGAGCCGCTGTCGCCGCCTGAAGCCGCGGCAGGCAGGACGGAACCCGAGGCGCCCCCACCCTTCGAGGATCATCTGGCCGGCGATGAAGACCGGGGATTTACCCACCTGCCCGGGGATGACCCGAATGGACGGCGGCCAATTCGTTTCGGGCTGATTGCCGCCATTGTCGCGCTCATCGTCGTTGCGGCTGGAGCCTATGGGATCTGGATCAACAGGGAAGCCTTCACCGATGTGGCAGGCTCCGAGACAGCCGAGACGGAGCAAGCCGAGCAAACGGCTGCAGCCGAACCGGAGGCTCCGGCGGAAGCAGAGCAGCCGGCCGAATCGGGGCAGGTGGAGCCAGCTCAGCCAGCGCAGCCCGAAACGCAGAAGTTCACGCAACGGCTGCTGCCGGACGGCAAGGAAGTCGATCCCGGCCCTGCCGGCGACGAAGCCCATATTGGCGAGGGAACCTCTGTCGTGGCGCTGACCACGCCGCCCGGAACGCAGCCTCCGGACAGTCCCGCCGACGCTGGCGCGCAGGCGGCAACGAGCGAGTCCGCGGATGCGCCGGCAACGGCGGAAGGCACCGATCCGGCGGGCGGAGCTTCGGCAGAGCAGCCCGCGCTTGCAGTGGGCCAGAAAGCAATCTTCTACGAGGAGCGCACCAGCACCGCTGAAGGCTCAGCCGAGCCCGGCAGCATTGTCTGGTCGCTGGTCCAGGAGTCTCCCGGCGCCGACGCACCCCCGGAGCCGGCCATCCGCGCCGAGGCGTCCATACCCGGCAAGGACGTACAGCTGCGCATGACCATCCGCCGCAATACGGACCAGACACTTCCGGCTAGCCATATCATCGAGATGATCTTCCTCACTCCCGAAGGCTTCGACGGTGGCGGCATCGACAATGTGCTGCGCGTCGCCATGAAGAAGACCGAGCAGGAGGCCGGCAGCCCGCTAATCGGCATCCCAGCCAAGATCGCGGATGGGTTCTTCCTCATCGCGCTCAACGACACCAAGGCGGACGAGCAGGCAAACCTGACCCTTCTAAGGAACCAGGACTGGATCGACATACCGGTTGTTTACAAGTCGGGAAGGCGCGCGCTTCTGACCATGGAAAAGGGCATTCCCGGAGCGAATGTCTTCGACGAGGCCCTCAAGGCCTGGCAGGCCAAGACCTCGGGCTGAGCGTTCCGCCCGGGTTGCGGGAGAAACCGAGGCCCTGTCAGGCTTTGCGGCCATGCCGCGCTGCCGCTTACTGATACATCAGCCCTCGAGTTCTTCCCGAAGCATCTCCAATTCCAGCCATTCCTCTTCCAGGGCTGCCAGCGTGGCCCGCTCCCTGTCCAGGGCTGCAATGGTCTTCTGAAAGCCGACCGGGTCGCGCGTGTAGTAGGCAGGATCGGCAATGGCATCCTCCAGGCGGGCGATCGATGCCGTGACCGCCTCGATCTTTCTGGGGAGGTTCTCCAGCGCAAATTGCTGCTTGTAGGACAGTTTCCTCGCCGGCCCCCTGGGTGCAGCCTGTATCGCCTTGTCGCCGGTCGGTGGGGCGCTGGCGGGCTTGCGCGCCCTGCGATCCTCGAGCCGCTTGCCGCCACGTTGCGCCAGCATGTCGGAATAGCCGCCGGCATATTCGACCCAGCGCCCATTGCCGTCCGGTGCGATCACGCTCGTCACCGTGCGGTCCAGAAAGTCGCGGTCGTGACTGACCAGAAGCACGGTCCCGGCAAAACCTGCGACGAGTTCCTGCAGCAGGTCCAGCGTCTCCATGTCGAGGTCATTGGTCGGCTCGTCCAGTACCAGCAGGTTGGCCGGGCGGGACAGGAGCCGGGCGAGCAGAAGCCTTGCCCTCTCGCCGCCGGAAAGCTCGCGCACCGGCGTGCGTGCCTGCTCCGGCTTGAACAGGAAATCCTTCATGTAGGAAACGACGTGGCGCTGCTCTCCATTGACAATCAGGCTGTCGCCCCGCCCATCAGTCAGGAAATGTGCCAGCGTCTCGTCTGGATCGGCGGCGTCCCGCTTCTGGTCAAGGGAAGCGATTTCCAGGTTCACGCCCAGGCGCACCGAACCGGAATCGGGCTGCAGCTCACCCGTCAGCATTTTCAGCAGCGTTGTCTTGCCGGCGCCATTGGGTCCGACCAGGCCCACGCGGTCACCGCGCTGGATGCGGGTGGAGAAGTCCCTGACCACCGCCAGGTCGCCGAAGCTTTTCGAAATCCCCTTTGCCTCGATTACCAGCCTGCCCGATTCGGCGGCGTCGCTTGCAGTGAGGCTGGCTGTTCCCTCCACACCGCGACGGGTACGAAAACGCTGGCGCATTGCCTGCAATTCACCGAGGCGGCGCATGTTGCGCTTGCGTCGGGCGGTGACGCCATAGCGCAGCCAATGCTCCTCGCGCACGATCTGTCGGCCGAGCTTGTGATGTTCGCGCTCCTCTTCCTCCAGGATCTGGTCCCGCCATTCCTCGAAATGGGCAAAGCCCTTGTCGAGGCGCCGCGTCTGCCCCCGATCGAGCCAGACCGTGGTTCGGCTGATCCTTTCGAGAAAGCGCCGGTCGTGCGAAATCAGGATCAGGGCCGAAGATGTGCGCAGGAGTTCCTCTTCCAGCCATTCGATCACCGAGAGGTCGAGATGATTGGTGGGCTCGTCGAGCAGGAGGATGTCGGGCTCGGGTGCCATGACGCGAGCGAGCGCCGCGCGCCGGGCCTCGCCGCCGGAAAGGCTGGCGGGATCTTCCTCGCCGGTAAGGCCCAGATGCTCCAGCAGCCAAGTCGCGCGGTGGGGATTGTCCGCCGGGCCCAGGCCCGCTTCCACATAGGCACGGACGCTGCCAAAACCCTCCATGTCAGGGGTTTGCGGCAGGTAGCGTATGGTGGCGCTTGGCTGACGAAAGACTTCGCCGTCCTGCGGCTCGACCAGGCCGGCCGCTATCTTGAGCAGGGTGGATTTGCCGGAGCCGTTGCGCCCGACGAGAGCGATCTTTTCGCCTGCGGATGCGGAAAGGTCAGCGCCGTCCAGCAGCGGCGTGCCCCCGAAGGTCAGTCTTATGCCCGCAAGGTTGAGAAGCGGCGGCGAAGCCATGTCAGCCTGTCTGATTGCAACTCTGCGGGCGCGCAAGAAGCAGGGCGCGGCCGCTGTTCAGGGTGATTTCCAGTTCTCCACTTACCTCGTTGGATAGTGTCAGGGAGGAGCCGAATGGCACGGCCACATCGTGGAGCGGCCATTTCGCTCCTGTGATCCCCAATCCGGCCAGATCGGAAAAGGTCAGTATCGAAAACGGGGTGCCGTCGCCATAGTCGAAACGCGTTCGCCCTGGCCGCAAGGGCACACCTTCCTGTCTGCCGCTGGTAAGTACGATATCAATGCCGTTCCCGGCAAGCCGCAACGCCAGCGCGAGATGCAGGAAGGCATGGTCGGCACGCGGGCCCCCGAAGGCGCCCACCATGATCAGCGATGAGGCTCCTCTGTGCAGCGCCGCCTCAACGGCCAGTTCGCCATCGGTCTTGTCCTTGTCCGTCGGAAAGACCAGCCTGGGAACGTCCCGTACCGGCTCTGGAACGATTTCCGGCATGGAATCGAAATCACCCAACCAAAGTTCCGGCACGAGTCCCAGCGTGGCGGCATGGGCCACGCCGGAATCGGCGGCGACGACCCGGCTGCCGGCGATCTGGCCTGCGAGGCGGGGCGTCGGTTCCAGTTCCCCGCCGAGAAGTATGGTAAAGGTGGTCATTGCGCCAGCGCCATAGCAGGGCGCCGGTGGAAACGGAAGCAGCCTTCCGTGCGCTGCCACTTGCTTCCTCCGCCTGGCGGCCCTATGTCTCACATCGCTCTAACGGGGTGCCGGGGTTTCATCCGGCTGAGAGGCAATCCGCCAACCCGCTGAACCTGATCCGGTTTGTACCGGCGGAGGGATTAGACGCTCTAGCCAGGCGCTGTCCCCTGAAACCATTGAAAGGAGGCGCCTATGCGCAGACTGCTTCTTCTTTTGGGTTCCATCTTCAGCCTTGCCGTGCCTGCCTGGGCCGAGGGTACGCTCACCGTATACACCTATGACAGCTTCACTGCCGATTGGGGTCCCGGACCCCAGGTCAAGCAGGCGTTCGAGGCCGAATGCGGTTGTACCGTCGATTTCGTTTCCGTGGCCGATGGCGCTGCGCTGCTCAACAGGGTGAGACTCGAAGGCGCGTCGACCAAGGCCGACATCGTGCTTGGCCTGGACACCAGCCTGACTGCCGAGGCCAAGGCGACCGGCCTGTTTGCGCGCCACGGGCTTGCCCCGGAGGTCAAAGTTCCAGGCGGCTGGAGCGACGACACCTTCGTGCCCTATGACTACGGCTATTTCGCCGTCATCTACGACACTGAACAGGTG
>QGUU01000108.1 GCA_003242525.1 Pseudomonadota bacterium
TTTTTTGCCGCGCCACCGGCTGTACGGTTGTCGAGCCGCTGACCGACGAGGCGGTGCTGGTGGGCACTGGCATGGTCGCCGCCACGGCTGCCGGGCTTTATCCTGACCTCAACACGGCCTGCGTGCGGATGAGCAGGTCCGGCCGGCAGCGCGTTCCCGACCCGGTCGCCAGGCCGCGCTTCGATCGGGACTACAGGGTATTCCTTGAGATGCACCGGCAGCGCAGGGCGCTCGATGCCATCACGTAGGATCGCCCCAAGGTCGCGGGCGCCGGGATCCTCCGCCGCGGTGGAGATCGCGTTAACCAAATGGACGCGCGACCTCGGCTAGGCTAAGGATCCGCCGTCCTTGAGCAACGCCCAGTCGAACCTGTGTCGATCCCGCCTTTGAATATCCGCATCCTGATTGCCACGCTTGCCCTGCTTGTTTTCGCGGCCGGGTGCACGACAGTGCCTCCAGCCGAAGTTCTTGCGGTGCCGGCGGCTCCGCAGAAATATGCGGCCATCGTCGTCGATGCACGCACCGGCAAGCAGATATTCGAGGTCAATTCGACCGCGCCGCGCTATCCAGCTTCTCTCACCAAGATGATGACGCTTTATCTCACGTTCGAGGCGCTGGAATCCGGGCGTATCACGAAGGAAACGCCAATTCCCGTTTCCGCCAATGCGGCCAGGCAACCTCCGACCAAGCTGCATCTGCGCACGGGAGAGTCGATTGACGTGGACACGGCGATCCGCGCGCTGGTGGTCAAGTCCGCCAACGATGTGGCGATTGCCGTGGCAGAGTATCTTGGCGGCAGCGAGGAACAGTTCGCAGCGGCGATGACTGCGAAGGCGCGCCAGCTTGGCATGCGCAGTACGGTATTCCGCAATGCATCGGGCCTGCCGGACGAGGGGCAGCACACCACCGCGCGCGACATGGCCCTGCTCGGCATGGCATTGCGGCGGCGCTTCCCGCAACATTATCACTATTTCTCGGATAGGGACTTCATGTTCCGCGGCAAGCAGGTGCGCGGCCACAATGACATGCTGGGTCGCGTGGCGGGCGTGGACGGCATCAAGACTGGCTACATACGCGCGTCCGGCTTCAACATCGTGACGTCTTACAATATGGGCGGGCGGCAACTCGTAGTCGTCGTCATGGGTGCCGACACCGCCCGCCAGCGAAACGACCACGCCGAGGCGCTGCTGCAGCGTGCCCTCGCGCCCTCGTCGCGCGAGCCGAGGCTGATCTTCGCCGGTGGCGCTCGGTAGGCAGGTCGTTAACGGCCGTCATGCAGGCCGCTTGAACGCTTTGCGCTCGGCCTCGACCTGCACGCGGCAGACGCAGCCTTCCAGGTGGTCGTTCACAAGACCCATTGCCTGCATGAAGGCGTAGACGGTCGTCGGCCCGACGAAACTCCAGCCGCGCCTCTTCAATTCCTTGGAAAGCCGTGCCGATACGTTTGTGCTCGGATTGGCCCGCAGATGATCCAGGTCGACGACGGCCGGCCTTTCCTCGTGGTTTGGCTCGAAGCGCCAGAAGAAGGCGGCCAGCGAGCCTGCCTCGTCAGCCAGTTCCCGTGCCCGCCTCGCATTGTTGATGGTCGAGACGATCTTGCCGCGATGGCGGACAATCCCGGCATTGGTAAGCAGCCGTTCCACATCGTTATCGGTGAACTTCGCGACCCGGTCGAAATCGAAGCCTTCGAAGGCTTCGCGGAAGTATTCGCGCTTGCGCAGGATGGTCAGCCAGGACAGGCCGGACTGGAATCCTTCCAGGCAGATCTTCTCGAAAAGCCGCCGGTCGTCGCATACCGGCCGCCCCCATTCATGGTCGTGATAGTGAAGGTAGTCCGGGAGGTTGCCGTGCCAGAAGCAGCGCATCGCGCCATCGGGGCCAGCGATCAATCCCGTTTCCTTGCTCATGCCACCCTGCCGTTAACCAGCCAAGCCGTCCTTTTTACGTGCGCTTTACCAGATTTCTGAACGGGCGGGTAACCGTACCGGAAGGTTTACTGCCAAACCGGCATTTTAGCGAATTCGATTCACCTTTCGGTTGCCTCCGCGCGCCACCATGCGCCCTCACGGCCGGTGGCAGACAGGTGTATCCGGCCAGGACGATCAGTGCAGAGTACGTCATCATGTCCCGGATATTGTTTTCCTTCGTCACTGTGGCGGCGATGCTGGCCGTCGGCGCGCCGCCTTCGCTTGCCAATGACCGTTATGCCGAGCGGCCGCCGGTCGTGGTGAGCCCGGATCTTTCGGCGCCCTGGATCCTGCAATTGCAGGGCGCGCCTCGCGTCACCACCCGAAACAAGACGACGTCCATGCAGCCGCGCCAGGTCCAACGCAGCAGGGCGCGGCCCGCCGCAGTCCAGCCGGACAGGACGCGCACGGCCGCCGTGCAGAAGCCACGCCGCGCGAATCTGGCGCCTAAGGGAATAGATCCGATCTACCTGCCGCAGGAAGTTGCCTACAACGGCAAGGAAAAGCCTGGCACCATCGTCATCGATACGCGCAGGAATTTCCTCTATCTGGTACAGGAGAACGGCAAAGCGCGGCGCTATGGCGTGGGCACCGGCAAGCCGGGCTTCGAGTGGGCCGGAACACATAAGATCACCGCCAAGCGCGAATGGCCGGACTGGTATCCGCCTGCCGAAATGATCGCCCGGGAGAGGGCCAAGGGCAAGTATCTGCCCGCGCATCTGCCCGGCGGCATCAACAATCCACTAGGCGCGCGCGCACTCTATCTTGGTTCGACCCTCTACCGAATCCACGGTACGAACCAGCCCTGGACGATCGGCGGAGCCGTCTCATCCGGCTGCATTCGCATGCGCAACGAGGATGTTGTCGATCTATATGAGCGCGTGCCTGTTGGCACGAAGGTCGTTGTGATGTAGTTTGCTGCGCTAACAACGGGGGACGGGCCTTGTGGGGACAAGGCCAGTCGCGAAAGGGCAGCCGGATAATCGCGCTGCCCTTTTCGTTTGCGTCGACGAGCTTGCGGCCGTGCCTGCCAGCGCTTAATTGTGCCTCGCACGAGCGGCAGGGCAGGTCGCATTCCGAACGCCTTGCCAAGCCAGCTTTTGCGAGGGGGAGGGCCCGGGCCATTCGCCGGCCAGCAATCGGAAAGGAGCCGTAATGCCACTGCCAGACGACAGCCGCAGCCTGAAAGGCGGTCCCGTCGCCCAGCGCATCATCGCCGAGGTCCGCCGGGACGCCGAAGCCGCGCGCGCGGAAGGGTTTCCGCCCAGGCTGGTGTCGATCACTGTCGGCGATACGGCGGCAGTGGATGTCTATGTGCGAAACCAGCGGGCCAAGGCTGCGCTCGCCGGCATTGATTTCGAGGAGCGGCGCTTGCCGCATGATATAACGGCAGCCGAACTGGAAGCCGCCATTCATGGCATGAATGCCGATCCGCGCATCACCGGCATCATCATCCAGCGCCCGGTGCCGCCGCATATTCCAATCAAGGCTATCCAGGCGGCCGTCCATCCTCTCAAGGACGTCGAAGGCATGCATCCGGCCTCGATCGGCAACATTGTCTACAACCAACTCGATCTGGCGCCCTGCACGGCCGCCGCCTCGGTCGAGCTGCTGAAGGAAACGGGGCTGGAGCTAAGGGGCCTCGAGGTGGTCGTCGTCGGCCATTCCGAGATCGTCGGCAAGCCCATTGCCTTCCTGCTGATGAGCGAGGGGGCAACGGTTACTGTCTGCCATCACATGACGCGCTCTGTGGCCGCGCATGCGCGGCGCGCAGATGCCCTGTTCGTGGCCGTGGGCAAGCCAAGGCTGATCCGGGCGGACATGGTGAAACCCGGCGCCGCCGTAATCGACATCGGCATCAATACCGAGATCGGGCCGGACGGCAAGGAGCGCGTCGTGGGTGACGTCGACACCGAGAGCGTGCGCGAGGTTGCCTCATGGATCACGCCCGTTCCAGGGGGCGTCGGCCCGCTCACGGTGGCGATCCTGTTGCGCAACACAATGGTTGCCCTCAACCGCCAGCGCGACCTCTACCGTGCGACCTACGGCATGGGCGATGCCGCGAGGATTGCAGCCGAATAGGTTACGCAATTCCTTCCGGCTTCCGGCCGCCATAGGCCCAGTCGAGAAGTTGCACCGTATGAACCACGGGCATCCGGGCCGCGGAGGCGATCTGGGTAATGCAGCCGATATTCCCGGTCGCGACGAGCGCGGCTCCTGTCGCCTCGATGTTCTTCACCTTGCGATCGCGCAGACGCGCCGAAATCTCGGGCTGGAGCATGTTGTAGGTTCCTGCCGAGCCACAGCACAGATGGCCCTCGCGGGGCTCGCGAACATTGAAGCCCGCCCTGGATAAAAGCTCCCTCGGCTGCAGGCTGATCTTTTGGCCGTGCTGCATGGAGCAGGCCGAGTGATAGGCGACGGTCAGACCCGGCCTGTTTTGCGGCTCCGGAAGGTCAAGCGCGGCCAGGTACTCCGTCACGTCCTTCGCCAGGGCCGAAACCCTGGCCGCCTTTTCGGCATAGGCGGGATCCAGCCGCAGCATGAAGCCATAGTCCTTGATGGTCGTGCCGCAGCCGGATGCGGTAATCACTATGGCGTCCAGCCCGTCGTTGTCTGCCACTCTCATCCATGCGTCGACATTGCGCCGGGCAGCTTCAAGCGCGGCGTGCTCCCGGCCCATATGATGCACCAGCGCTCCGCAGCAGCCTTCGCCTTCAGGCACGGCCACCTCAACCCCGAGCCGGTTTAGCAGGGATATTGTGGCTTCGTTGATGGCGGGATCGAGCACCGATTGTGCGCATCCCGTAAGCAGCGCGACGCGCCCCCGCCGCGGACCCGAAGCGGCGTGAACGCCCGGTCGGGACGCTGGCGAGGCCGGAGGAACGGTTTTCGGCGCAAGCCTCAACATGGCTGCCAGGGGCTTCAGTGCAGTTCGTTCGAAGAGACCGGCGAACGGACGCCCGAACCTGGCCAGTTTCAGCGCGGCGCGGAAGCGGCCCGGATGAGGGAGCACAAATGCAAGCAGCGCGCGGACCAACCGATCGGGCAGGCGGCGGCGGAAGGTCTTTTCTATGTGTGCACGGGCATGATCGACCAGATGCATGTAATGCACGCCGGAAGGGCATGTCGTCATGCAGGCGAGGCAGGACAGGCAGCGATCGATATGGGTGACGATCTCCCGGTCCGCAGGGCGCCCGGCCTCCAGCATGTCCTTGATGAGGTAGATGCGCCCACGGGGCGAATCAAGTTCGTTTCCCAGCAGCACATAGGTTGGGCAGGTGGCGGTGCAGAAGCCGCAGTGCACGCAATTGCGCAGGATTTTTTCCGATTCCGCCACATGCGGATCGGCAAGCTGTTCTGGTGAAAAATTGGTCTGCATCGCGTCCGCCTAGGCCATGCGGCCGGGGTTCAGTATGTTCATGGGGTCAAACTGTTCCTTGAGTCTGCCCGATAGTGCTGCCAGCGCCGGGGGTTGCGGCTGGAAAACGGGCAGCGAGCTCCGGTGAGCCACCGTTGCGCGGACAAGCAAGGCATGGCCGCCGCCATGCTTCCTCACAAGCGCACGCACCAGCTCCGCTTCGGGATCGCCGCTTTCCATGCGCAGCCATGCCAGGCCGCCCTGCCAGTCATAGAAAGCGTCGACCGCGCATTGCTGGCGCAGCGCCATGACCATGCCATGGCAGTTGGACGGTGCCATGGAGACGCGCCAGACCGGCCGCTCGTCGCCGCCTGCGAAAGGGGTACAGTCGCGCACTTCCGCCCAGAGCGTCCTGGATCGGTCGCTGTCAATCTCTTCGAGCGGGCCGGCGTTGCGCAGGAGTGTTTTCAGCATGTCGAGCCGAGCCGCCACAGAGGGGGCGAAACCCTCGACACGCAGCAGGGTCGCCGAATCGCTGCCGAACCTCCCGCCATTGACCCGGGCGACCGCCGGATAGGGCAGGTGGGCGGCGCTGGAGACTTCCGCGCTGGAGCCCATGGCAAGCGACATGGCCGCAACGGCCTGCTCGTCATATAGCCCGCGCACGGCGAGGGTGGTTTCCGTTTCCGCTGCCGGCAGGACCTTGAAGGTGACGTCGGTGACGACGGCCAATGTACCCCAGGAGCCTGCCAGCCCCTTGGAAAGATCGTATCCGGTCACGTTCTTCACCACGCGGCCGCCGGATTTGAACGCCTCGCCGCGGCCCGATACGGCGTGAATGCCAAGTATGTGGTCGCGCGCTGCTCCTGCTTTCAGTCGACGGGGCCCGGAAAGGTTGGTGGCCAGCACGCCGCCTATGGTGCTCCGACCCGGCTGCCCGCCCAGCAGGGGGCCATAGTCCATCGGTTCGAAGGCAAGCTGCTGGCCGTTCTCCGCAAGCAGGTTCTGGATGTCCTGAAGCGGTGTGCCGGCCTTTGCCGACAGCACCAGCTCTGCCGGCTCGTAGAGCGTGATGCCGGTCAGCCTGGCCAGGTCCAGTCCGTGTTCGGCCTGCACTGGCCGGCCGATGTCACGCTTGGAGCCGTGGCCAAGCACTTCAAGTGGCGCCCCTTCCGCCAGCGCCCACCGGACAGCCGCCACCACCTCGTCGTTGTTTTCCGGCGCGAGCGTTGCCATCGGAAAGGTCCGGCTCCGGTCTGTCCCTTCCATCAGAACCTCGGAATGTCCGGAAACGGTATCTGGCCGCGATGCACATGCATGCGCCCCAGTTCCGCGCAGCGGCGCAGTTGCGGAAACATCTTGCCTGGATTGAGCAGGTGGCCCGGGTCAAAGGCGCATTTGACCCGCATCTGCTGGTCGAGATCCGCCTGGTTGAACATTTCCGGCATCAGGTCCCGCTTTTCCACGCCCACGCCATGTTCGCCAGTCAGCACGCCCCCGACCTTCACGCACAGGCGCAGAATGTCAGCGCCGAAGGCTTCGGCCTTCTCCAGTTCGCCCGGCCGGTTAGCGTCATAGAGGATCAGCGGATGCAGATTGCCGTCGCCGGCATGGAAAACATTGGCAACGCGCAGGCCGTATTCCTGCGAAAGGTCCCGCATTCCGGCCAGCACACGCGGCAGTTCCTTGCGGGGGATGGTGCCGTCCATGCAATAATAATCCGGCGAGATGCGGCCCACCGCCGGAAAGGCGGCCTTGCGCCCGGCCCAGAACGCCAGCCTTTCCTCTTCTGATTGCGAGACCCGGCAAGTCGTCGATCCATTCCCGACCGCAATGGCCTCGACCGCACCGATGAGATGATCGACCTCGACTTCCGGCCCGTCCAGTTCCACGATCAGGAGTGCTTCGCAATCCAAAGGATAGCCGGCCCGGACGAAGTCTTCGGCCGCATGGATGGCCGGACGGTCCATCATCTCCATGCCTCCGGGAATAATGCCGGCGCCGATAATATCCGCAACGCACTGGCCGGCCTGCTCGCTCGAGGGGAAGCCGATCAGCAGGGCACGGGCCGTGTCCGGCTTTCTGAGTATGCGCACCGTCACCTCGGTGACCACGCCGAGCAGGCCCTCCGAGCCGGTCATGAGCCCGAGCAGGTCGTAGCCCTCGCTGTCGAGATGCTTTCCGCCGAGGCGTATGAC
>QGUU01000595.1 GCA_003242525.1 Pseudomonadota bacterium
CAAAATACTTGATCGTGGCGAAGAGCACGTCGGTCATTTCCGGCGCGACATTGATCTTGCCGACAAGTTCCTCAGGGGGATCGAGGAAGATGGCGGAGGTATTGATGTCTCCCCCATAGACCTTGGTGTTGACGCCGATGCCCGTCAGCCCCCATTGCCAAGGCACGCTGTAGTGACGCCCCTCATCCCACGGAACGTTGACCCAGCGCTCGTCGACATTCTTGAAGTTCTCCATCTGGTCAGGGCGGGCCTCGAGCAACAGCCCTTCCTTGATCCAGATCGGCATATAATTGGCAGAGGGCACGACGATATCGAAGCCGTGGCCTCCTGCACGCACCTTGGCAAGAGCCGTGTCGTTGGAGTCGTAGTCGGTGATCGTCACCTTGACCTTGTAGGTCTCCTCGAACTTCTTGATCATTTCCGGGCTGGTGTAATCGCCCCAGTTGAAGATGTTCAGTTCTCCCTCGGCAGATGCGGTGCCGGCGAAAGCGAATATCGCAAGCGCCGCTGCTGCGGCCGTCGTCTTCCATTTCATTGCCGTTCTCCCATTCTTGGCATGGCTCGTCATGGCCTTCGCCGGTTGACAAAATAGAACACGGTGACAAGCAGCACTGAAAGCGCCAGGAACACCGTGGCTATGGCGTTGATTTCCGGACTGGTCTCCCGCCTCAACTGGCCGAGCATGTATGTCGGCAGCGTATCCTGCCCGCCGGATTTGACGAATTCCGTAATCACCACGTCGTCCAGCGAAATGACAAAGGCCAGCATGAATCCGGCGATGATGGCTGGTCTCAGCAGCGGCAGCGTTACATGGCGAAACGTGCGCCAAGGCGTCGCGTACAGGTCTGCGGCCGCGCGTTCCAGCGTAAGGTCCATGCCTTCCAGCCGTGCCCGGATCGGCAGGTAGGCGAACGGAATGCAGAATGCCGTGTGCGCGAGGATCAGGTATCCAAGGCCGGAATAGCCTGTCCAAACCTTGACTCGCGAGAACACGATCAGCAGTGCCACGCCGGTGACGATCTCCGGCACCATGAGCGGCTGGTTTATGAAAGCGTATTTGAAGGTTAGCCCTGGATAGGGCGGGGTCCGCGTCGTCGCGAGCGCAGCCATGGTCGCCGCGATCGTCGCCAGGGTTGCCGCCCAGGTGGCCAGTATCAGCGAGCGGATGGAGGCGTCCTGCACGGCCGAATTGTTCCAGGCCGAAATGAACCAGCGCAGCGACAGGCCATCCCAACGCGAGAGCGAATCCGCCGCATTGAACGAATAAGCGACCAGCGCGGCGATCGGCAGATACAGGGCGAAGAAGGTGAACAGCGCAATCAGGCCGAATCCCGGTTGCGCACGAATGTCGAAGGTGCGGCGGACTTTAGCCATCCTGCACCTTCGATCGCGAGACGTTGCGGACATAGAACAGCAGGGCGACCATCACCAGCGCCATGAGCGTGATCGATATCGCCGCACCGAGCGGCCAGTTTCGGCCTGCGCCGAACTGCAGCTCGATCAGGTTGCCGAGCATCATGTTCTTGCCGCCGCCCAGCACGCGCGGGATGACATAGGCTCCCAGGGAGGGGATAAAGACGAGGATCGAGCCCGCGATGATGCCTGGCTTCACCAGCGGTATCACGATGCGCCTCAGCACCTGCCAGCGCGAGGCATAGAGATCGTAGCCCGCCTCGATCAGCCGGAAGTCCAGCTTCTCCATGCTGGCGTAAAGCGGCAGCACCATCAGCGGCAGGTAGACATAGATCATGCCCAGCAGGATCGCGAGATCGGTATTCATGATCTGGATTGGCCGCTCGATCACGCCCAGCCAGATCAGAGCCGTGTTGATCAGCCCTTCGTTCCGGATGACCTGTTGCATCGCAAAGGTACGGATCAGCAGATTGGTCCAGAAGGGAATGGTGACGAGGAAGACCCAGACCTCCCGCGTGGCCTGGGGCCGCGTTGCAATGAAATAGGCGGTCGGGAAGCCGAACAGCAGCGTCAGCACCGTCGTGTAGAATGACAGACTTATGGACCGCCAGAATATGGTCAGA
>QGUU01000109.1 GCA_003242525.1 Pseudomonadota bacterium
AATAAGTGCCGGCAACGATGGCGACGATGCCCTCGCCATAGCCACCAATTCCCAGCGCAGAGGCGGTGACGTCATGCAGGCCGGCCGCGACTGGCGTCCCGGCGACGAGGCCGGTGAGGCGAGCGGCCTCTTCCGTTACGTGCCCGACTATGGCGTCCGGCGGCGTCACCTGCGGCAAAGCCCCGGCAATCTCATCGAGCCCGAAAAGCGAGAGTATGTCGGGCGCGTAGGTTTGGCTCTCGACCTCGGTAAAGGATGTGCTGGCTTCGGTAAGATCTGTCCCGAGCGTTCCAGTCAGGCAGAAGCGCAGCCAGTCCTTGCAGGCAAGCACCGTACCTGTCCGCGCAAACCGTTCCGGCTCATGTTCGCGCAGCCACGCCAGAAGCGACGATGGGGCAGACGCATGCGGCGTCTGTCCCGTCCGGGCCAATGCCTGTCCTGCCGTGCCGTCCTTCTCCCAGGCCGCGGCCACGCCTCCCGCCCGGCTGTCGAGCGACAAGATGCCGTTGCCGAGCGGTCGGCCTTCCTTGTCGAGCAAATAGAGCCCGTCGCCATGGGCCGTGGCGGCAACCGCGGCGATGTCGGAAGCAGGACGACCGCAACGGGAGATGGCCTCGGAGATCGCGTCGGCTGTTGCAAGCCACAAACCGTCCATGTCGCGCTCCACATGGCGCGGCTTGGGCATGATCTGCGGCACACGCCGGCGCGCTACGGCAAGCGGCTTGCCGCCTTCGTCGAAAATGACGGCCTTGGTCACCGTCAGGCCATTGTCTATACCGAGGAGACAGGGCATGAGCTTCAGTTACCGGTGGTTACAGGACCGATGCGGCGTTCGCCTTGGCGCTCGGCACCGGCGCAACAACGACATTGACGCCACGCGATTTCATCGCCTCCACCTGGTTCGGCGGCGTACCGCTGTCGACGACGATGGCGTCGAAGTCGTCCAGCGCACACATGGCGTGCAGCGCACGCCGTTCGAACTTGGTGTGGTCGGCAAGAAGGATGCGCATGGCCGCGCTCTCGAACATTGCCCTTTTTGTCTCGACCATTTCCGGCGACTGGTGAAACACCATCCCGTCGGTAATGGCCGACATGGACATGAACAGCCGATCGGCTCGAAGCTTGCGGATCTCTGCCGTGGTGACCGGCCCCATGAAGGCGTTGCACCAATTGTGGAACTGGCCGCCGAGGCCGAGCAGCGTCAGGTCGCGCATACCCTTGATTTCATTCATGAGGGTGAGGGAATTGGTGATGGCCGTCAGCGGCACGCGCGTGGCCAGATGCGGCACGATCTGCAGCACCGTGGTGGAATCGTCGAAGAAAACGGCCTGCCCCGGCTCCAGGAACACCGCCGCCGCCTCGGCGATTGCGCGCTTTTCGGCGGCCTGGCGGGTGGAGCGGTAAACGTCGCTTGACTCGATCAGGCTGGTGGGCGCAGCCGAAACGATACCCCGCGTCTTTCGCAGAAGGCCCTTCTCGGCCAACTCATCCAGGTCCCGATGCGCAGTCATCAGGCTTATGCCGAAACGACCGGTTAGATCCTCGATGCGCATCGTGCCTTCGGCCATCACGGCCTCAGCCATCAATTGGCGCCTGGCAAGCTGTCGCGCGTGGCGACTGTCCGCCGGTACCTGCTTGGCAGCCGCAAACAGTGTTGACGCCCTTGCCGGGCGACGCTCCTTCTCTTTCATTCACGTGCCTCCCGCCGCTGCATTCGCGTATGTGGCGTCCACATCGGCCAGTTTACCCGCTCGGGAGATTGATTGCGCCCCTCGTACGGAGCGAAAAGGGGCGCGGAAAACCCCGCGCCCCCTCCAGCCTTACTCGGAGAGAGTGAAGGCCGCAGTGTACTTGTCGACATTGTCCTTGGTGATGAGGACGCAGTCGAAGAGCTGCTTCTCGGAGCTGGCGCCCGTCGAGCCGGTCTTGATGAAATTGTCGGCCTGGCGAACCGCCTCGGCAGCAAAGACGGCAACCGGCTGCAGAACCGTGTACTGCAGCTCGCCTGCCTTGACGGCCTCGACCGCGTCGGGCGAACCGTCGAAACCGCCGACCTTCACCTGGTCGAGCTTGCCGGCTTCCTTGAGGGCGGCGATGGCACCGAGCGCCATCTCGTCATTGCCGGAGATCACCCCGATGATGTCGGGATTGGCCTGCAGCAGCGACTGCATCTTCTGGTAGCCCTGGGTGCGGTCCCAGTTCGCCACTTCCTGGCCCACTTTCTTCAGGTCGGGATACTGGCTGAGCACCGTCTCGTAACCGTTGGAGCGGGTCGCGGCATTATTGTCCGCCGGATTGCCGAACAGTTCGACATAGTTGCCCGACTCGCCGACGGATTCGACCCACTGCTGCGCGCCGAGCGCGGCACCCTGTGCGTTGTTCGAGACGAGCTGCGCCTTGGCAAGGCCTTCCTGGTTGATCTCGGCGTTGACGAGGAAGACGGGAATATTCGCCGCGACAGCCTTCTTGACCGCGCCGATGGAACCGTCCGCGTTAGCCGGGTCGAGGATAATCGCCACCGACTTGTTGGTGATAGCGGTGTCGATCAGCGTGCTCTCGGTGTTGGTGTCACCCTTGTGCGCGCTGACATTTGCCGTGTAGCCGAGTTTCTCGGCCGTGGCCTTGGCGACCTCGCCCTCCGTAAACCAGTACGGGTTTGCGGGATCGGTAACGATGATGCTGATGAGGCCCTCGGCCCATGCCTGGCCTGCCATAAGCGGCAGGGCAGCGGCCGCGATCATCAGCAGCCTTCTGGTTTTGTCGAACATGCGTCACTCCCTTTTACAATTGCTGGACTGCCGATTTCTCGGCCTTCTTTCCGGGGATCTTTCTCCCCGGAGAAGCTCTTTCCGGGCCCTTACCTGGCTCTACGGACTCCGTACTGAATGGTGTTCATCAGCACCGCGAGGACGATGACGGCCCCGGTGAAAACGGTCTGCCAGTAGGAAGACACGCCAATGATGACGAGCCCGTCCGACAGGAAGCCGATGACGAAGGCACCGAGCATGGTGCCGCGTACCGTGCCGCGCCCGCCTGTCAGTGCGGCGCCGCCGATCACGACCGCGGCAATGGCGGTCAGTTCATAGGTGGTGCCGGCGGTAGGGCCGGCGGAAGTCAGCTGCGAAGACAGAACCAGGCCGGCGACAGCCGAAAGCGCACCGGAAATGGTGTAGACTGTAATCTTGACGAAATTCACTGGCACGCCGGACAGCTCAGCCGCCCTCTCGTTGCCGCCAGATGCATAAAGCCAGCGCCCGAACGAGGAACGGGAAAGTATCAGGCCCGCAAGCAGCGCGATGACGGCGAGCACGATGACGCTGATCGGTACGCCGAACAACCGGTTGAAGCCCAGCCAGTCGAACCCCGTATTCCCGAGTTCGGGACGACCGGCGAGGTTGTTGTATGTCAGGCCGTTGGTCAAAAGGAGCGCTATTCCGCGCGCCACATACATGACACCCAGCGTGGTAACGAAGGCCGGCACCTTGAACCAGGCGATGAGCACGCCGTTGACCGCGCCGATCAGTGCGCCGAGCACGCAGGTCAATACCACGACGGCCCAGACGGGTGGGAACAGGATAACGCCGAGTGGCTCCAGCACCACGCCCTGCATCAGCGCACCCGCTACGACGCCACACAGCGCAAGGATAGAGCCTACCGACAGGTCGATTCCGCCATTGAGAATGACCAGCAGCATGCCTATCGCCAATATGCCGTAGATCGCCACATGCGACGACATGATGAGGAAATTGGATACGGTGAAGTAATTCGGCGACAGCAGCGAAAAGACGATGATGATCGCGACCAGCGCGAAGAAAGCTCGCCCCTTCAGCAACAGCTTGATCGGGTTGATCCTGCCCAGGGCTCCAGTAGCCGCGGCAGGCACGGTTTTGGC
The DNA here is from genome assembly GCA_003242525.1 of Pseudomonadota bacterium. GTDB lineage: Bacteria > Pseudomonadota > Alphaproteobacteria > Rhizobiales > Rhizobiaceae > Mesorhizobium. The sequence goes on from QGUU01000109.1 coordinate 3,893, forward strand.
GCTCGTTTCTGTCATGCTCGTTCCCTTGGTCCCGCGCTCACGCGGCCTCCGCCTCGCCCGAGGCGGCCATGATGTCTTCCTTGGCTACGTCTGAGCCGAACTCAGCCGCGATACGTCCGCGCCGCATGATGATGATACGGTGCGCGATCGACAGGCATTCATTGAGTTCCGAGGTCGTATAGACCACGGCCTGCCCCGCAACGGCCCTCGCAGCGAGAATGCGGAACACCTCCGCCTTGGCACCGATGTCGATGCCGCGGCTGGGTTCGTCGAGCAGGATCACCTTCGGGTCGGTGGCCAGCATCTTGCCGATCACCACCTTCTGCTGATTGCCGCCCGACAGGGACCCTATGGCCGCATCCGGCCCGTCGGTCTTCACCGTGACGTCCCGGATCGATTTATCGATCAGGGCTCTTTCCAGCTTGAGCGATGTGAAGATGCCGCGCGTGAATTCCATGATCGAGGCCAGAGAAAGATTCTGCCCCACGCTCATTGTCTGCACCAGACCGTCGCGCTGCCGATCTTCGGGCACTAAGGCAAGCCCCCGCGCGATGCGTTCGCCAATGGACAGATGGGAGACTTCCTTGCCGTCCAACACGATTTCGCCGGATGTAGCGGCAAGGCGGCCTGCGATGGTCTCGAGAAGCTCGGTCCGGCCAGCGCCCATCAGGCCGTATATGCAGACGATCTCCCCGGCCCGCACATCGAGCGACATGTGGTCGACTACATTGTAGCCGCCGCCGGCGGGGTCCGGCACCACCAGGTTCCGCACCGACAGCACGACCGGACCGAAATCATAGCCCGAGGGTGGGCTGCCGAGCTCGTAGTTCTCGCCCACCATGTTGCGCACGACCCAGGCCAGGTCGATCTCCGAGCGGGGCGCAGAGGCGGTCATGCTGCCGTCCCGCAGCACAACGGCATGATCGGTGATCTGCAGCGCTTCTTCCAGATGATGCGAAATGTAGACGATGGACACGCCCCTGGCGGTAAGATCGCGGATGACCCGGAACAGAACCTCGACCTCCGCAGCAGAGAGCGCCGACGTCGGCTCGTCCATGATGAGGATGCGGCTGTCGACCGAAAGGGCGCGGGCGATCTCGACGATCTGCTGCTGCCCAAGCCGCAACTCCTCCACCGGAGTCAGCGGGTCGATGTCTTCTTCCAGTTCCTTCAGCAGCTCACGCACCTGGCGCTCTTCTTCTGCGAAGTCCACGCCCATCGGACCGATGATTTCGCGCCCCATGAAGATATTGTCGCGAACCGACAGGTTTGGCGCCAGGCTGAGTTCCTGATGGATGATCGAGATGCCGTGATTGCGCGCGTCAGTCGTCGACGAAAAGACGATCGGCTTGCCATCGAGAAGGATTTCGCCGGAGGTCGGCTGCACGACGCCGGAGAGGATCTTCATCAGCGTCGACTTGCCCGCGCCATTCTCGCCGAACAGGGTCGTTACCTGCCCGCGGCGGATGTCGAAATTGACGCCCTTCAGCGCCTGAATCCCGCTGTAGGATTTGGCAATGTTGCGAGCCGCCAGAACGACGTCGCTCCTGATTTCCTGTTGGCCTTGCGCGCCGCTCATCGGACGGTGACCTTCACAGGAGTGACCAGCCAGTTCTTCGGATTGATCAGTCGGAACGCCCCGAAAATCTCAAGCGTCTTGCCGGAAAGATTTGCAGTGTCGATCTCGTCCAGCACAGCCTTCTTCATCGCGCGATTGATGCCTGAGCCGGCGTCCTGGTATTCGATCTGGTTCTTGAAATTGCCAAAGGCAATGTCGCCGGTCACGTCACGCAGATCCGTTCCGTTGATGGCCGGTCCCGTTTGCACCCGCACCCGGATTTCTTCCGGAAGGCCCTCCACCTTGAGCTCGTAGACGCCGGATTTCGCCTCGCCGGCAACGCCGATCAGCCTGACCGGCATGATGGCGCCGGTAGAGGACGCTGTTCCGTACTGTTGGGCCGCCGCCTCCTTGTCGGCCAGCACCGCGGGGCCAAGAGTGGCAGCGTCCACTGCACGCTCTACGACAAAGGTCTGGATTCGGGGAAACTCCTGCTCGCCGAACCGGTCGGGAGAGAACGCCTCCTGCCGGACATCGGCCTCCGAGCCGATCCTGACCACCTTCGTATCAAGGGCAATAGCGGCAAGAACTGCCACCGAAGCGCCGATGGCAACCATCAGGCTGCGGCGGGACGGTCCGGGGGCCCTGGGCGCCGTGGTGGGAACGGCATTCATCGTCAAGCCTCCAATACGCAATTGAGAAAGGAGACGCCTGAAGGCATGCAGGCATCTGGCGGCAACGAGCTAAGCGCCTGACACCTTATATGAACCGCCTTTGAATATCGCGCCCATTCCATCGCTTCCTCCACCTGGAACCGACGACTGTCGGCTGTCGCCACCATCGGGTTCCTTACCGCCAGGTTAATTCCTATGTTAGATAAGTGTTACTTATGCCGTCAAGCGAGTTATATGCTGCAAAAACAAAAGCGACCTTCTGCGCGGCTATCTCCATGGTTGCGGCGTCGGCGCGCCTGCGCGCCCTGGGTGCCTGGCCAGCGACGGAAAGTTTTGCTTTCGGATCCCCAGGCCTTCCTGCCCACCTCAACGCGCCACCAGGCCGAGATAAATCAAATGTTTGTTTTTTATTGACTTTTATCTCCATTAGCGTCACCCGTCCTGTAGCACATCAGCTCCAGGGACCCACTCGACTTCCTGGCAGAGCATTCAAAGACCAGGCCTATGACCCCCCGGGCCGGGGTGAAAAAAATTTCTGTGTATGCAAGAATGCCCGCTCGTATGTTATGAGTGTGATATAAAACTTTGACGGAGTTGGCGACCAGCGCTAAGAGGGCGACACGTGAGCCGCCACGCAACTGTGCAGTGAAACGAAGAAGAAAGGCCCAGCATGGCGCAACCGCAGGTCTGGATCGGCACCAGCTGGAAGATGAACAAGACGCTCGCCGAAGCCCGCACCTTCGCTGAAGGGTTGCTCGGCGACCCCTCCGGCGACCCCCGCATCCAGCGCTTCGTCATTCCGCCTTTCACCTCCGTCCGCGAGGTCAAGGCGATACTGAGAGATACCACGGTCAAGGTCGGTGCACAGAACATGCATTGGGCGGACCGCGGTGCCTGGACCGGCGAAATATCGCCGCCGATGCTGAAGGATTGCGGGCTCGACATGGTCGAGCTAGGCCACTCCGAACGCCGCGCGCATTTTGGCGAAACGGACGAAACCGTTGCCCTCAAGACCGAAGCCGCCATCCGTCACGGCTTGATACCCCTGATCTGCATCGGCGAAACCATGGCCGAACGCGAGGCGGGTCGGGCGACGCAGGTTCTTGAAACGCAGGTGCGGGCCGCGCTGTCGCGCCTGGACGAAAAGCAGAAGTCGGAGTCGGTCCTGTTCGCCTATGAGCCGGTATGGGCGATCGGCGAGCAGGGCGTTCCGGCGACCGCAGACTATGCCGACGCCCGCCATGCCGAGATCGCCGCAGTCGCGGAAAGCGTGCTGGGCCGGCGGGTTCCCGGCCTTTAAGGGGGGTGGTGGCAAACCGAACAATGGGGCGGACCAACCGCCCAGGTTCTTTTTAACACAAACAGCAGCCGCGCAAAGAAGAA
>QGUU01000596.1 GCA_003242525.1 Pseudomonadota bacterium
GGACATGTGGGGCAACATGGCCCGTCTTGCCGCAGAGTATGTCTTCCTCGATCGCCTTTTCGACTTCGATCCCAAGGCATCGAAACCGGGCCGGATCGAGGTGCCCGCAGAAAGCATCGCGCTTTTCGAGCGCATCGCCTCGGAGAAGCGTCCGCACATCCTGTTTACGGGGCACCTCGGCAATTTCGAGCTCCTGCCGGTTGCGGCGGCGGCGTTCGGCATGGAAATCACCGCATTGTTCCGGCCGCCGGAAAACCCGTACCTCGCGGATTATGTGCTTTCGACGCGACGCTCGGCCATGGGTGGCTTGCTGCCGTCGGCGGGCGGCGCATCCTTCGCGCTGGCGGGAATCCTGGAAAGGGGCGGGAATATCGGCGTCCTCGTGGACCAGAAATTCTCGCGCGGGGTCGAGACGATGTTTTTCGGAAGGATCTGCCAGAGCAATCCCATGCTGGCCATGCTCGCCCGCCACTATCGTTGCGACGTATATCCAACGCGATGCATTCGGCTTCCGGGCAACCGGTTTCGACTGGAGATCGAGGAAAGGCTGGCGCTTCCACTGGATGCCAGGGGCAATGTTGACGTGGCCGCAACAACGCAGCTTCTGGCCGACACGGTTGAACGCTGGGTGCGGGAGAACCCCGGCCAATGGATGTGGTTTCACAAGCGCTGGCAGATAAGGGGCCGTGCCCGGACCGTGCGCAGCGCGACCTGACTGGTTTCAGGCAGCGGCCCGACTGACGACTTCGTTATAGGCGTCAAGGTCGACATAGAACACCCGGGTAATCTCCCGGATCAGTTCGTCATCCTCATAGCCCTGCGATTTCAGTATGTTGATGGCTGTAAGTATATCGACGCGGTCTGTCAGGCGACGCTTCTGATAATCCTCGAAAAACCGCTCCATCGGCTCCTCCTGTCAACCAGCCTGCGGTTGCCCTTACAGGTTTTCGATCGCGTATGGAGCGTAGGAACGGTTACTTGCGCGGGACTTGCAGAGCGTCCCCTTCTCCATGCCGATCTGCTCTAACCAGACGCGGAAAAATGGCCGACTCACCAAGCCTGCGAAAGAATAGCATGTAATTCGGTCGTTGCGACAGTTTGCCGCGACCGGGTGCCGGAAGGTCGCGCCCGGTCAGACCGGAGGAGCGCAAAATCGGGCTTCAATATGGATCACACCGTGGCCATAATTGCGCCATGGCCCGTTTCCCGGTTGTTTCCGCTGTCACGTTTCTTCTGGTATCGGCCAGCACGGCGCAGGCCGCCTACCCCACTTACGCCGACGGTCGGCTGCCCGATGGCGTCTATCATTGCGAAGTCTATCTGCTGGGCACGTTCCTCAGCCTTGGCGAGATCACGATCAAGGGGAATGTCTATAGCGGTCCGACCTACGGCGGCCGCCCGGCCCAAGCCTATAACTATCAGATGGATGCCAATGGCGAGATAACCTGGCTCGGCCCTCTTGGCGGATTCACGTCAGGGGGTAACAGCGTCTCGCTTACGCAGGCAACGCTGGAGGAAGGGCGCCTGCCTTCATTCGACATCGTCATGCGTCAGCCTGACGGAAAGTTTGCAGCCTCCACCTGCACCTTGAGCCGGCTGGACGATATGGATGACTGATGTGACCGTCGTTGCAGGCCGGCCGGATGAAGCCCATCAGGATTCAAGAACCTCTTTCACTACCGTTGCCAACTGCTTGAGCGAAAACGGCTTCGGCAGGAAGCCGAATTGGGCATCTTCCGGCAGGTTCCTTGCAAATGCGTCCTCGGCATAGCCCGAAACGAACACGAATTTGACGTTCGGCTGCCTTTTGCGCAGCTCCCGCAGCAGGGTCGGGCCGTCCATTTCGGGCATGACCACGTCGGATACGACAATGTCCACCTTGCCATCGAGCGAATCGAACACTTCGAGCGCCTCGACACCAGAGGAGGCTTCATGAACTGAATAGCCGCGCGAGGTAAGTGCCCGCACCCCGCCCATGCGCACTGCATCCTCGTCCTCGACAAGCAGGACGGTGGCGGAGCCGGAGAGATCC
>QGUU01000597.1 GCA_003242525.1 Pseudomonadota bacterium
GGTTATCGGGTGCCCGCCGGTGAGGTCTATGCCGCCGTCGAAGCGCCCAAGGGCGAGTTCGGCGTCTATCTGGTGTCGGACGGCACCAACAAGCCCTATCGCTGCAAGCTTCGGGCGCCAGGCTTCGCGCATCTGCAAGCCATGGATTTCCTTTGCCGCGGCCATTTGCTGGCCGATGTCACCGCAATCCTGGGCTCCCTCGATATCGTGTTTGGTGAGGTCGATCGCTAATTATGAGTGTCCGCCGTCTCGCAGATGCCAGCGTCCAGCCAGCCACCTTCGCCTTCAACAAGGCGAACGCGGCGGCGGCGAAGAAGTGGATCGCCAAATATCCGAAGGGCCGGCAGCAGTCAGCGATCATTCCGCTCCTGATGCTGGCGCAGGAGCAGGAAGGCTGGGTCACGCAGAAGGCGATCGAGGCCATCTGCGACATGCTGGACATGCCGTATATACGTGGGCTGGAAATCGCGACGTTCTACACGCAATACCAGCTCAAGCCTGTCGGCACGCGCGCTCATATCCAGGTCTGCGGAACCACGCCGTGCATGCTGCGCGGCGCCGGCGAGTTGATGGATGTCTGCCGCGCGAAAATCCATCCGGAACAGCACCAGACCAACGCCGACGGTACGCTCTCGTGGGAGGAGGTGGAATGCCTTGGCGCCTGCGTTAATGCGCCCATGGTCATGATCTTCAAGGACACCTATGAGGATCTGACGCCCGAGCGGTTGGCCGAGATCATCGACGCCTTTGAGGCGGGCAGGGGCGACACGGTAAAGCCAGGCCCGCAGATCGACCGTTTCTTTTCCGCCCCCCAGAGCGGGTTCACAACCCTGACGGACGAGAAGGCCGTATTGAAGTCCGCGCGTGACAAGGCGGCGAAGGCAACCGCCGCGGCTGAGGTTCCGCCATCCGAGGCCGGCCGGGCGGCAACTGCCGCCGCGGAGACCAATCCGGCAATCAAGGCGCCCTCCAGGAAGGCGCCGAAAGCGGCCCCGGCTGCCGAGACGTCGTCGCCCGCGCCTGCATATGACAAGAAGGGCGCCGACAGGGCGGAACCGGCGGTGGAGCTGGTCGAGGGCAAGAAGCGCACCCGGCCCATCCCGCCGCAAGGCGCGGCCAGCGCCTACAAGGCGCCCGAGATGCTCAAGGGCAAGCCGATTGGCGCTGCGGGCCAGAAGGCAAGGGAAACGGCCAGGCCCTCCCTCGATGACAAGAACCGCCCCAAGGGGATCGAACGGCCTGCCGTGGTGGACGATCTCAAGCTTATCTCCGGCATCGGCCCGAAGAATGAGAAGATCCTGAACGAACTCGGCATCTACACCTTCGCGCAGGTTGCGTCGTGGAAGAAAGCCGAACGTGACTGGGTCGACGCTTATCTGAATTTCCACGGCCGCATCGAACGCGAGGACTGGGTCAAGCAGGCCAAGGCGCTCGCCAAGGGCGGCGTTGCCGAATACGTTCGCGTCTTCGGGAAGGAACCGAGGTAGATGCGGCAGGCGTTGCGCCAACTGTCCCTGACTTCGGCGGCCTTCCTGGCGGCCTGCGTGACCGTGCCCACACAGCAGGTCGATCTTGCCTATTCCGAAGAAGTATTTGCGCCTTACAAGGCGAAGGGATCGGAGATCGTGTCGGGGCAGGCTTTCCTGCGCCAGCAGGGAGGCGGCGTCGTCGTCTGTGCCGGCGAGCCGGTTCTGCTGCTGCCCGCCGCGGGGCCGATCAAGGAAGCGGTGACGCTGTCGCGCAAGGGCGTGCGTCCGCTTGCGGGCAAAAAGACGGTAGGCCAGACCTTCTACAGCGATACGGCTGACCCTCGTTTCGCTGAGGTCGTTCGGCGCACGCAGTGCGATGCGCAGGGCAACTTCCAGTTTGCGGGCGTGCCGGCGGGAGACTGGTATGTCTATACCCGACTGCAATGGATCAGCGCGGACGCGCCGCAAGGCGGCGATCTGCTCGCCGAAGTCAGGACCACGGGCCAGGGAAGGCAGAAGGTGGTGCCTTCCGACAACAACCGGGTATGAGGGGAAAGATG
>QGUU01000598.1 GCA_003242525.1 Pseudomonadota bacterium
CTTGGTCCAAAACGGGCCTCGCTTCCATGCTGGCCGACATGCGCACCGAAGTTGAAGCGGCGCGGATGCTGATGTGGCGGGCGGCATGGAAAGTGGCGCAGGGAGAGGACGCGCTTGCGGACATATCCATGGCGAAGCTCTATTCGTCTGAAACCTACGTCAAGGTCGCCAACATGGGCATGCAGATCTTCGGTGCCTATGGCTATTCGATGGAGTTTCCCATGCAGCGGCACTATCGCGATTCCCGGAGCGCCACGATTGCAGCTGGATCTTCGCAGATGCTGCGCAATCTCATCGCCCGTTCCATGGGACTGAAGGTCCAGTAGTTCACTCGAACACAAATCTTGCATTTTGAGATTTGTGTTGGTTAATTACAGGATACCTTATATTGCCGGCCGAGGGGAGGAATCGGCTGTCTCACAAGGGGAGGAAACGGACAGATGCAGCGAACTGCCAGAATAGTCGGATCATTCATTACAGCGGCTGTCTTGACGCTTGCCGCAACGCTTGATGCCTCAGCCCAGCTGTCGCGCATCACGATCGGTACCGGGCCAGCCGGTACGGCCTATCACCAGATCGGTACAACCGTCTCGGCGGCGTTGCAGGACGCACTCGGCGTTCCGGCGACCGTCCGTCCGTTCAGTGGAACATCCCAGTATCTGCCGATGCTGCATCGTGGGGAGATTGCGATGGGCATCAATTCTGCCTTGGATGCGCAGGAGGCCTACCTGGGACAGGGCGCCTACGGCCAGCCAATGACGGGAATTCGGGCGCTCACATTGATCTCCCGCTCGCCCTATGCCTTCTACGTCAAGGCGGACTCAGGGGTGAAGACGCTCGATGAATTGAGGGGGAAACCTGTCATCACCGAATACCGCGCCATCGCCTCCTTCAATCAGGTTAACGCCGCAGTTCTGGCCACGGCCGGCCTCACACCCGACGATGTCGAGGGTTATACGGTAGCCGGTATTCCGGAAGCCACACGCGCTCTGGTCGACGATCGGGTTGTCGCCTCAGCCTCCGTTCTCGGAATACCGGCTCTGCGGGAGGCCGATGCCTCCATTTCCGGTGGCTTGCGCGTGCTGCCGTTGGGAGACAAGGAGGATGCCTTGAGTGCCGTGGCGGGCTTTTCGCCCACGACGCTGCAGCCCGGGCCGGCCTATGTGGGTGTCAGCGAACCGACGCGTGTCGCCCAGTTCGACGTCTTCATGAATGTCGGAGCCAGCATGAGCGAGGACGACGCCTATGCTTTGGCGAAGGCAATTCACGAGAACTGGGAAAGCATGCAGCAGAATCTGCCCATGCTGCGCGGAATAGCGGCTGACGAACTGGCCTCTCTGAATTTCAGCCACCCCTATCACGAGGGCGCAATCCGCTACTTCCGCGAAGTGGGGCTTTGGACCGACGCCCATCAGGCACGCCAGGACGAGCTGCTCGCCAACTAGTGGATGAGCCTTCGAACTGACCTGAATGCCAGCGACGACACGCCGCTGGCAGTGGCTGATCCATGACAAAAGAGACCAGCAATGATTGCAACCTGCCTCCAGCGCATCTGCCATGCATTCCTTCTTGTTGGCGGAATCATCTGGGCGCTCAACCTGTTCTCCGTGGCGGGCATTTCCCTTATCGAGGCGGAGTGGTTGGGGCCCTACCTGGGAGTAGGCATCGCGGCCGCGTTTCTCGGCCATCCTTACGGCAGCAAGGCCGGTGCGCTGGAAATCGTCGCGGCACTGGCCGCGATTGCCTCCTGGGTCTGGCTGGCCCTGAACTTCGAATTCTGGATCGTGGACATTGCAGGAGTCACGCCATCGAAATACATCCCGGCAGTCGTTGCGATCGTCCTGTTGATGGAAGCGGTACGCAAGGTCTGCGGCCTGTCGATCACCCTGCTGGTCTGGGCACTCATCGCCTACGGGCTTTTCGGCTATCTGCTTGAGCCGCCATTGCAGGCAGACCGCGTCTCGTTGGAGGCGCTCGCCTTCTATCTCTACTCCGACACCAACGCCATTCCTGGGCTGGTGCTTGCC
>QGUU01000599.1 GCA_003242525.1 Pseudomonadota bacterium
TGTAGATCATTCCCCCCGCCTGGGGGAATTTCCCCCACCTTGTAAAAGCGGCTTTGGAAGGGCCGCATTGTGCTCCCCAACCGCCTGATTGTTCTGTTTCGGGCTAGCGTTAGGCGTGCCCCGCCTGCATGCAACTGTAACGGCCGGATTCAAGCCGGCCGTTTCGTCCTCACAGGCTTGGGCACCTGCGCCTCGATGGCAACGTAGGCCAAGCATAAGGGCTACCTAGGCGCCTATGGGTCGCGCATAATAGCGCACGGTCTTGTGCCCCCCATGGATGGCCGCCGAGCCGACCTCGCCAAAGCCGAGGCTGGCATGGAAGGCGTCGGAAGCGGGGTTGGGGGGATCGGCGTTCACCTCGCAGGTGACGATTGTATGGTTGGCCTGCTTCGCGTAGCCGATCAGATCCTCATAGAGGCGTCGGGCATGGCCTCGTCCGCGAGCCGCGGCCGCAACCACGACGCGGTCCACATAAACGAAACGGGGATAATGCCTGCGGAACCACAGGAAGTTGGGGCTGTCGTAATCGGCATCCTGATCGAAGGCGATGATGAATGCGTCAATCGCACCAATGCGCCGTGCGTAGAACGCGCGCTCCAGAAGCTCCACCAGTCGCTGGGGTTCGAGCCATGAAAGTTCCTGGGCATGCTCGTTATTGAGGGCAAGCACCAGCGGATGGACCGCCGCCGGGATAGTTTCAATCGGTGGAAGCGTATTGCTGGTCATGCTCGCGCCGCCGCGATCGTTTCGGCAACCAGCGCCGCGTCCGTTACCGTGTTGCGGTATTCGCGGTCAAGGTCGGTGCCTCCCATTCCAACATGCCGGTTGCGATGGCGCATGGAACTCGGCATGTCCTTCAGCGCAGCAAAATGCATTTCCTTCAGGCCTGTTCTGTTCCGGATCTCTGCAATGTTGGTGGGATCGAGCCCGCCGCAGCCCAATATGACGATTCGGTCTGCAGCCTGCCGCACGAGGGACGCGAGCAGTTCTGCCCCTTCCATTGCGGTATCGCGTTGTCCGCTGGTAAGCACCCGACCGACCCTGCAGCGGATGAGCGCTTCCAGTGCCTCGCTCGGATCCCTCGTCATATCGAAGGCGCGATGGCAGGTGACTGCGAGCGGACCCGCAAGCTCGACAAGCGCGGACATGCGCTCTTCGTCTATGTTTCCTTCGGCGGTCAGGCAACCGACGACGACACCCGCTACCCCCATGGCGCGCAACTGGGCAACGTCTTCGAGCATGGAGCGATATTCCGCTTCGCTGTAAAGGAAGTCACCGCCACGTGGCCGCACGATGACATGAAAGGGGACGGTGGCCAGGGCTAGCGCCGTCCGGACCGTACCGAAACTGGGGGTGATTCCACCCTCCAGCAGGCTGGCACAAAGCTCGACCCGATCGGCTCCGGCTGTCTGGGCAGCCACGAGCCCGTCCACGCCTTCGACGCAGACTTCGATCAGTGGCAGCGACTCCGATCCTTTGACCGTCATAAGATCCCCCGTTCCGCGGGCATTAGCATCCCTGATTTTTTGAACATAGCGCCAAAACACTAGCCGCGAGAGGTGCTGAAGCCCTTGGCTGCTAATGCTCGCGCACCTTGGTATTGATGGCGCGCTGAAGGTCGGGCGCGGCCGCGACAAGCGCTTTTGCCGCTTCCGATTGGGGATGGTTGAGCACCGAGGCTGTTGCGCCACGTTCCACTATCTTTCCTTCGTGCATGACCAGCACTTCATCGGTGATGGCTCGCGCTACGGTCAGGTCGTGGGTGATGAAAAGATAGGCGACGCCCAGCCTGCTGTTCAGGTCGGCGAACAGGTCGAGAATCTGCGCCCGGATTGACACGTCCAGCGCCGAAACGGGTTCGTCCGCCACCACCAGCTTGGGTCTTGTGATGATGGCACGGGCGATCGAAAGGCGCTGCCTCTGGCCACCGGAGAATTCGTGCGGATATTTGTCGAGATCGGCGGCCGACAGGCCAACTTCGGCGAGCGCGCGTCCGGCAATTCCCGCCCCCCGGCAAGTTGACGCTT
>QGUU01000110.1 GCA_003242525.1 Pseudomonadota bacterium
CTCATGGCCGCGCAGGTCGCCGCATCCAGCACCAGAAGAGGCTTGAGTGGAAGTTGTCTTATGTTTTTCGTCATGATGTTCCTCGTTGGCCATTCGTCGCCCGACCGGCCGTGGTGGAGCGATGCCGCGATCCTTGCCGGGTTGCGGACTGGCGTCGATTACCTGCGAGGTAATTGCTGCATGCAGGGCGAGACTGTTAGGTTTCTCCCATGCTGAACAAGAACCCATCCGCGGGATCGCTTTTGCGCCAATGGCGGCAGCGCCGTCGGCTCAGCCAATTGGCGCTGGCCATCGATGCCGAGATCTCACAGAGGCATCTGAGTTTCCTGGAATCGGGGCGAGCGCGGCCAAGCCGTGAAATGGTGGTGCGCTTGACGGAGTGCCTCTCGGTCCCGCTACGCGAGCGCAACGTCATCCTGGCGGCGGCGGGGTTTGCGCCGATCTACCGGGAGAGGCCGCTTGGTGGGCCCGAAATGGGCGCCGCCCGCGCAGCGATCGACCGTATCCTTCATGGGCACGCACCTCATCCCGCCCTTGCGGTCGATGGGAACTGGACGCTTCTGTCGGCGAACACACCGGCCAAAATGCTTATGGCGGGAGTTGCGCCCCACCTGATCGAGGGTGAAATCAATGTGCTGCGGCTAAGCCTGCACCCGGAAGGGCTGGCCAAGCGCATCCTGAATTTCAGGGAATGGCGCGCCCACATATTCGCCCGGCTCGCCCATGAGATCGAGGTTTCGGCTTCTCCGCGCCTGGAAGCCTTGTTCAACGAATTGAAGTCCTATCCCGTGCCGCCGGATGCGCTTTCCTCGCGAATGAATGCGGTCGGAGATGACGAGATCGTGGTGCCGCTTACATTGGCAAGCGAAGAGGGGCCACTCTCGTTCATAAGCACGACCACCGTCTTCGGGACGGCCGTAGACCTGACCCTGTCGGAGGTCGCGATCGAAACCTTTTTCCCTGCCAATACCGAAACGGCGGAAGCCATGGCAAGGCTGGCTGCTGCTGTCGCCCAAGACGACGAGCGGTAGCGATAAGGCAGCCGATACTGTTGAAAACCGGCTTTTCGCGAGAACAAATCGGGCCCTGCTGCGTTGTTCCGGCAGGCGATCCCCGCCTTATGGAGAAAACCATGGACTGGAACCGCATCGAAGGAAACTGGAAGCAAGTCAAGGGCATGGTCAAGGAGCAATGGGGCAGGTTGACCGACGATGATCTGGATCAGATCGCCGGCCAGCGCGAGCAGCTGGAAGGCAAGATTCAGGAACGCTACGGGCTGGCCAAAGACGAGGTCGAGAACGAGATTGACGAGTGGTATAACCACCAGCGCTGGCCAAGCTCGTAAGTCGGCCACAAAGCGATCGCCCGCTCGACTATTGTCGGGCGGGCGTTGCGATGCATATACGCGGCTCTGCCGGCGCCTCGGCAGTCAGCTCTCTGCCTTTATGGTCCTCGCGATCCTCAGCAATTTCTCCCGATCGTTGCCATGTTCAGCGATCAGTTCGCGCGCCTGCTTGGGCGACAGGTCCGTGTGCTCGGCAAGGTAGCGCACGTTTGGGTCGTCACCGCCGGGCGTCGGCAGGTGTTCCTTTTCATCAGTCATGTCATCCTCCTAGGCGGCCTTGCTCTTCTTGCCCTTGCTCCGCGCACTGATGCCTTCCCGCTCAAGACTCTTGCGCAGAACTTCGGCAAGGTTGACGACGTTCTCCTTTGGCTTTTCGACCTTGCGCTTCGGCAGCTTCTTGCCCTTGCGCTTGGCATCGATCAGCTCCGCCAGAGCCTCTTCATACTTGTCTTCAAAATGGGATGGGTCGAACTCGGTGAGCTTCTTGTCGATGAGCATCGAGGCGACGTCGATGAGATCCTTGTCAAGCTTTCCGGCAGGGATGTCGTCGAAAATTTCCTTCTCCGAAACGATATAGGAATGTGGCCGCAGCCAGGACAGCAACATTCCCTTGCCGTAGGGCTGGATCACCACATCGTGGTCGCGCTGGTACATCACGACACAGGAACGGGCGGCCATGCCGGTCTCTTCCATTGCCTCGCGTAAAACAGCGAACGACTCCAGCGACACCTTGTCCGCCGGGATCACGTAATAGGGTTTCTCCAGATACCGGCTGTCTATGTCCTTGATCGGCACGAAGCCTTCTATGTCCAGCGTGTGCTCCGACGAAGTCTTCAGGGCCTTTATTTCTTCCGGGTCGATGGCAATGAATTCATCTTTGTCAGCTTCCCATCCCTTCTGCTGCTGATCGGCCGGGACCTCCTTCTTCGTCGCTTCGTCCACGTAGACGCTGCGAACGCGGTTGCCGGTTTCACGATTGAGGACGTTGAATCGGATCTTCTCGGCTTCCGTAACGACGCCGACGATCTTCACCCCGCAAGAAACGGACCCGATCTTGAGATAGCCTTTCCAGGCGGCGCGCGGCGCGGCGGGCATGGATTTCTCCTGTCGTAAAGACAGGGCAACGGCCCCGCAGGTGATTCGTTCCTTGTTGGACGAACTCCAAGTTGGACGAACGCAAGTGTTTCCGGCGGACAACTAAAGGCTTGATGCCACTTGGATGCCGGTGGCCGTCGCACTGCCCTCGATCAAGGTTACCCAAACGGTGGTGGCAAGGAGGTAGCCAGCCGAACCGAGGGGCAGGCCTGCTCATTCTTCCGAGGCCGCCATTGCGGCCTGTACCGGGGCGGGGCGTCCACCTGCCAGATTATCACTCTGGGCAACAACCAGGCGCGTGCCTGCACTACGCAGTGCCGCCGCTATATCGGGGGGTGGTGGCTGGTCAGTAGCCAGTTCGGCAATGCCGGAAAAGCCGCAGACCTGCACAAGTCCACGTCTGCCGAACTTGGTGTGGTCGGTGACAACCAGCGAACGCCTGCCACGCGTCAATACCATGCGGGCGAACTCGGCTTCCGCAAGATCGTGATCCATGATGCCGGTCGAGGCATCGACCGCACCGGCGGAAATCACTGCGTGATCGACATTGAAGCGGCTAATGAATTCAATCGCCGCCACGCCGAAGGCTGCGCCGGAATCGCTGCGCAGCTCTCCGCCGGCCATATGCACGCGGTTGCCGTTGACGGTGGCTAGGGTGCGCGCAACATCCGAGGAATTGGTGACAACAGTCAGCCGCCGTCGCTTGAGCAGTTCGCGGGCCAGGAAACTCGTGGTCGTGCCGGTGTCGAGCATCACGGATTCGCCGTCGCGAATGGTCGCCGCCACCATGCGCGCAATGGCTCGCTTGGCGTCCGCATTTTCCCGCATGCGCCGTTCAAAGGGAGCCTCGCCGGTCATCGAGGGCAGACCTATGGCGCCGTGCATCTTCAGCACCACGCCGCTGTCGGTCAGTGGCTTGATGTCGCGCCGCACCGTCTCCAGCGACACGTCCAGCCTGTCGGCGAGGCTGGCTATCGTGATCGTGCCTTCCTCCCGCAAAAGGCGCATGATCTCGCCGTGGCGTTTCGAATGGTTCATCGACCCCTCGCAAACCTGTGCGATGACCGGTTTCTACGCCCGAATGCTATTCTTTACAACAATGACGAGGCGAAACGGGCATAACACGGCAAAAAGCCACAAATTGCGTTGACAAATTTCTTGGGTGCCACGACAGTGGCGGTGTGGGACTTTCAGGACGATCACCGCAAAGAACGGCGACGGCCTGTATCAGATTCATCCAAGGGGCGAACGCCCGGCGGGGGAGAGCAGGGAGGCTCTTTATGTATTTGCGCAACGGCATGATCATGACCGCGCTTGGGGCGTTTGCCTTGTCGGCAGCGCTGTCCCTGGGCCCGGTGCAGGCTCAAGATTCGCAGGATCCCATCAAGCTGACGCTTCACGACTGGACCGGTCAGCTCATCACCACCCAGATCATGGGTGAGGTGCTCAAGAAGGCGGGTAACAACGTCCAATATGTCCAGGCTGACTATCTGGCCCAGTTCGCCGGCCTGGAAACGGGCGATCTCCATGTGGCGATGGAAATGTGGGAAACCACCGGCCGCGAGGCCATGGATGCCGCCCTGGCCACAGGAAAGGTGGAGAATTTCGGGCCCAATGGCATGAAGGCCAAGGAAGAATGGTGGTATCCTGAATACATGAAGGAAAAATGTCCTGGCCTGCCCAACTGGGAGGCGCTCAAGGACGAAGCATGCGCGGAAGCTTTCTCGACCGCCGAGACCGCGCCGAAGGGTCGTTATCTTGGCGGCCCGGTTACCTGGGGCGGCTTTGATGACGAGCGCGTGGAATCGCTCGAACTGCCTTTCGAGGTCATTCACGCCGGTACCGATGCTGCGCTGTTTGCCGAGCTTGAGAGCGCCTATCAGCGGCAGGCGCCGATCCTGCTGTGGATCTATGCGCCGCACTGGGCGCCCATCAAGTACAAGGGCGAATGGGTCGAATTTCCTGAATACACCAAGGAGTGCTACGACGATCCGAGTTGGGGCATCAATCCCGACATGGCCTATGACTGCGGCAAGCCATTCGGCGAGATCTGGAAAGTTGGCTGGGTCGGCGTGAAGGATAAATGGCCGCAGGCCTACGAGGCCATCAAGGCATTCCAGATCGAGAATGACGAAATGGGCGAGATGATCGCCAAGGTCGACCTGGAAGGCCAGTCGGTCGAGGCGGTCGTTACCGAATGGATGGATGCCAACGAGGCCCGCTGGTCTGCCTGGATCAAGAAGTAGGGGCGGGAGCGTCCCTTTGGCGGCGGGACGTGAAGCCGTCGCGTCGCCTGCAATCTCCATTCGTCCTATACGCCGGGTGAAACATGGTTCATTCGCCCCCGAAGCTTGTCTGCCGTAATGTCTGGAAGATATTCGGCGCACGCGCCAGCGAGTTTCTCCAATCTGTTCAGGGCAAGGCCACGGCCGATGATCTGCGCAGGGCTGGGCTTGTGGGGGCGGTGCGTGACGTCAATCTCGAAGTTCATGAGGGCGAGATCTTCGTCATCATGGGACTTTCCGGTTCCGGAAAGTCCACGCTGGTGCGCTGTCTTTCGAGGCTGGTAGAGCCGACTGCGGGCGAAATCCTCTTCAACGGCGAGAACCTGCTCAAGGCAAGCGAAGCGCGTATGATCGAGATACGCCGGCACCAGATGGGCATGGTGTTCCAGCATTTCGCGCTTCTGCCGCATCTCACCGTGCTCGCCAATGTCACCTTTCCGCTGGAGGTGCAGGGGGTCGACCGCGAGCTGCGCGAGGCCCGCGCCAGAAAGATGATCGAACTGGTCGGCCTTTCCGACAAGGAAAACTTCTTCCCCCGGGAACTTTCAGGCGGGCAGCAGCAGCGCGTGGGCATTGCTCGTTCTCTGGCGGTCGAGCCGGAACTCTGGTTCCTCGATGAACCTTTTTCGGCTCTCGATCCGCTGATCCGACGTGAGATGCAGGACGAGTTCATCCGCCTGCAATCGCTGCTGAAGAAGACCATTGTGTTCATCACGCATGATTTCGACGAGGCGATCCGGCTTGCGGATCGGATCGCGATCATGAAGGACGGGGCCATCGTCCAGGTCGGGACGCCTGAGGAAATCGTGCTCAGCCCGGCGACGCCTTATGTGGCTGAATTCACCCGTAATGTGACTAAGGCAAAAGCGGTGCGAGCAGCGTCCGTCATGCGCCCGGCCGATGGCTGGGCACAGCAAGGCGCAATGGCCTCGGTGCCGTCCCGCGCGACGGTTGCCGAAACCGCTCCGCTGTTCGGTGATGCGGTGGAGCGGCTGCGTGTCGTTGATGCTGAGGGAGCGACAGTGGGCATCCTCGAACGTTCCGATGTGGTCGATCTCATGATGCGGGGCTGAAATGACCGTGCCCGCGCACCCCATTGAAACGCACGCACCGGCTCGTCCTTCGCCAGCCAGGAAGCTGAGTGCTGGAAAGCTGGCGTGGTTGGCCGCGCTCTCGCTGTTCGTCGTTCTTTGGCAATGGGGCGATGCCGCCAAATGGGCATTCGATTATCCGAAGGCATGGCGGATACCTGCCCAGCGCTGGATCAGCAATGCGGTGGAGTGGCTGGTCAACAGCGCATCCTTCGGCCTTTTCACATTCACCGACCTGACGCGATTCATAGCTTCCCTCATCGACATACCCTACACGGTGATACTCAGCCTGCTCTCCACCGGCTTTCTCTCCGGGGAGGGATCCAGCGCCGTCGAGATTTTCCCGCCGCTTTCCTGGATCGCGGTCATCGCCATCGTGACGCTCATGGGCCTTTACGCCGGCGGGCGCCGGCTGGCCCTGCTGGTCGCGCTCTGTTTCGGCTTCCTTGCCGTGTTCGGCCAGTGGAAGAGCGCGATGGTCACGCTGTCTTCCATCCTTGTGGCCGCTCCGCTGGGCATTGGCGGCGGGCTTCTTCTTGGCATCGCCGCCTATCGCTGGCCTCGCTTCGAGCGGGCGTTGACGCCGCTGCTCGACCTCATGCAGACGATTCCCGTCTTCGCCTATCTGGTGCCGATCCTGATCCTGTTTGGCTTCGGCCCCACCGCAGCGATCGTCGCCACGCTCATCTATGCCATGCCCCCGATGACGCGCGTGACGGTGCTGGCTCTTCGGCTGGTGCCGCACGAGTTCCGGGATCTGGGCTATATGATCGGCTGTACGCGCCACCAGATGACGTGGCGGGTGATGATCCCTTCGGCCAAGGATTCCCTGATGGTCGGCGTCAACCAGGTGATCATGCTTTCCCTCAACATGGTCATCATCGCCTCCATGATTGGTGCCGGCGGGCTCGGCTTCGACGTCCTTGCGGCCCTGCGACGGCTCGATATAGGGGCGGGACTTGAATCCGGCTTTGCTATCGTCGTGCTCGCGGTGGCGCTCGACCGTCTCAGCCAGGCCTATGCGGTCAAGGTCGGAGAGCCGCAGCAGGGCTCGGCTGAGCGCGGTCTGGTGGCACGCCACCCCTATACGCTGGCTGCGCTGGGCGTCGTGGTGGCGACCGTTCTGGCGGGCCTGGCGTTGCCGGCATTGCAGCGGTACCCGGAGGCGTTGCAGCTATCCGTGGGCGGCGTCTTCTCCGAAGTGATCCGTTGGATCAACGTCAATTTCTTCGATGCGATAGAGGCGGTCAAGAACGCCGTCCTGCTCAATGTCCTCATTCCCTTCAAGCGCCTGCTTGGCGGCTTGCCATGGCTGGGCGTCACCGCGCTGCTTGCATTTGCCGGATGGCGACTGGGCGGGCTGCGGCTCGCCGCGCTCGTTGGCACACTTGCCTTCCTGATCGCCGCAACCGGCCAATGGGAAAAGGCGATGGTAACCGTTTACCTGTGTGCCATATCCGTCATCATCGCCTCCCTGATCGGAATTCCGATCGGCATATTGTCGGCCGAGCGGGACAGGCTGTGGCGCTGGGTGCAGGTCATCATCGACACGCTGCAGACACTGCCGTCCTTTGTTTACCTGATGCCTGCGGTGATGCTGTTCCGTGTCGGAG